>NZ_JBYVEB010000051.1:0-22241 GCF_058117085.1 Chryseobacterium sp. CG10_8
ATTTTAAACAAGTTATCAATTTCTTAATAAGTACAATTTTCGTCGTAATCATTAGAAAATTTCTAAATAGTGTTATTTTTACACAAAAAATTTGGTGAGAAGAAATTTTATTCTAAATTTGCGTTATTAAAACACAAATAGTATTTTAAAATGATGAAATATAATTTACAAAACACCATAGAGAAATTCCAAAAGAAAGAAAATTTGAAATTCCTCTTCTTTTGGGGACATACTGCAAAAGAAGTTATTGGTAAAACTTGTTTTAGTCAGTGGTATCCAAGTCTATTTGAAGAAAACGGAATACAATATTTAACCGCAGAACATTATATGATGGCAGGAAAAGCAAGACTTTTTAATGATAAGGAAGTATTGAATGAAATTCTGCAAACCAAAGACCCAAAACAAGTAAAAGCTTTAGGAAAGAAAGTTAAAAATTTTGACCCAAAAATTTGGGATGACCATAAATATGATATAGTAAAAAAAGGTAACTTTCTAAAGTTTTCGCAGAATGAAAATTTAAAAAATTTCCTTTTGGGAACAAATAATAAAATCAAAGTTGAAGCCAGTTCTTATGACAGAATTTGGGGAATCGGAATGCTTGAAAGCAATCCTAAAGTTGAAAATCCATTATGTTGGAAAGGAGAAAATTTACTCGGCTTTGCTCTGATGGAAGTAAGAGATTTATTAAATGAAAAGTGATGAAAAAGATGCACTATTTAAAAGGCGATGCAACTTCACCACAAGCAAGTGGAATTAAAATCATTGCACATATTTGCAACGACATCGGAGGTTGGGGAAAAGGATTTGTGATGGCGATTTCCAAACGATGGGATCAACCAGAAAAAGAGTATCGAAATTGGCATCGTTTCCGAAGCGAAAATAATTTCGGATTGGGAGAAATTCAAATCATTCAAGTCGAAAAATACATTTACGTTTCCAACATGATTGGTCAAAAAGGTATAAAAACAGGAAGCAACGGTGTTCCTGTGAGATACGACGCTATCGAACAATGCTTGGAAAAATTGTGTAAAGAAGCCAAAGAATTAGGAGCTTCCGTCCATATGCCAAGAATTGGTTGCGGTTTAGCAGGAGGAAAATGGGAAGAAATTGAACCTTTAATTGAAAAAACATTATTAAAAGACGAAATTGCAACCTACGTTTATGATTTTGGGTAAAATTCCAAAAGTCGTAGCTAAAAATTTGAAATAATGAAACCTGATAGATTAGAATTAGCGCAAAAGTCAGTAGTAGGAACTTCGATTGGAGATGCTTTTGGAGAGAGTTTCTTTGGAGAACAATCCATGATAAAAACTCACATTGACCAAAAGATAATCCCAGAAACGCAATGGGAATTCACGGATGATACAGTGATGTCCATTGCGATCTATAAATCCTTAGAAAAATATGGCGTGATCAATCAAGATTATTTGGCTCAAGAGTTTACCAAAAATTATTTTCTTGACATTAATAGAGGATATGGACCTTCCATGCACCAATATTTTCGCGAAATTAAAGAGGGAGAAAATTGGAGAAATGTGTCATATGCCAAGTTTTCAGGTCAGGGATCTATGGGAAATGGGGGTGCGATGAGAGCAACCGTAATTGGAGCCTATTTTTATGATGATCTGGATATGTTAAAACATCAAGCATTTTTGTCATGTGAAGTCACTCACGCCAACAAAGAGGCAATTGATGGAACAAAAGCTATTGCTTTGGCTTCCGCTTTTACAGTTCGAGAATATTTAGGATTGGAAAACTGTACTCAACAGGAATTCATAGATAGAATTAAAAATGAGTTAGGAGACACGGATACGAAATCCAAACTGAATAAGGTTTTGCACTTAGATTCAGAACATCATATCGAAACATTGGTGAGTGTTTTGGGAAACGGTACTAAAATGACCACTCAAGATACCGTTCCCATGGTTATTTGGATGCTTTCTCGTTACCGCAATTATTTTGAAAAAGGACTTTGGGAATCCGTTTCTGCCTTGGGAGACCGAGATACCATTTGCGCAATGTTCGGCGGTGTAAGTGTTTTAGGTTCTGATAATATTCCCATGGAATGGAAAAACCAAGTTGAAAATTGGAAAAACAGTATATTTTATGTTGAAGATTGAATTATTAAAAGGCGACATAACCAAAATAGAAACTGACGCAATTGTCAATGCTGCTAATTCATCACTTCTTGGTGGAAGTGGTGTTGATGGTGCAATACACAGGGCTGGAGGAAAACAAATTTTAGATGAATGTATTGCTATTAGAAATAAACAAGGAGGTTGTAAAGTTGGATACACAGTTTACACTTCTGGCGGGAATCTTCCAACGAAATATGTCATCCATACAGTCGGACCAAGATGGAATAGCAAAGAAGAGGAATGTATAGAACAACTTGAAAACTGTTATAAAAACAGTCTTTTGTTAGCTGAAAAATTAAAGGCCAAAACGATAGCATTTCCTAATATCAGTACAGGAATATATAAATTTCCAAAAAAATTAGCTGCAGAAATAGCATTTGAACAAGTGAGAAATTTTGAAAATGAAAATCTTGAGAAAGTGATTTTTGTTTGCTATGATGAAGATAACATGAAGATTTATAGAGAATTACTTGAGATTTAGAGAAATCATTTCAAGTATTCTGATGAATATTAAGATTTAAAGAAATGAAAAACTTAGTCATATTAACAGGCGCAGGAATCAGTGCCGAAAGCGGAATACAAACCTTTAGAGACAGCGATGGATTATGGGAAAACCATGATGTTCGTGATGTAGCAAGTCCTGAAGGATGGAGAAAAGACCGAGAACTGGTTTTAGAATTCTACAACCAAAGACGTCGAAAAATGAGCGAGGCAGAACCTAATCAAGCTCATTTTTTGGTCGCAGAATTAGAACAATATTTTGATGTTCAAATTATCACGCAAAACATTGATGACTTGCATGAAAGAGCAGGTTCAACAAAAATTCTTCATCTTCATGGTGAAATGAAAAAAGCATGTTCTTGTCGAGACAAAAACTTAGTTTACGACTGGGAAAAAGACATCAACATCGGAGATAAAGCTGAAGATGGAGCACAACTTCGACCCTTTATTGTTTGGTTTGGAGAAGATGTACCTTTAATGAATAAAGCTGTAAAACTCACAAAAGAGGCTGATATTTTCTTAGTTATCGGTACTTCTTTGCAAGTTTATCCGGCTGCTGGATTATTACAAGACATCAAGAATGATTGTTTGCTGATCGTAATCAATCCAGACGACAGCATGAGCTACGGAAAACGAGCTGTAGTACTCAAAGAACCAGCAACAAAAGGAATGGAAAAACTTTTCCCTTTACTTGTTGAAAAATCCAAAGAATAAAAAAAGACCGTTAGAGCAATTTCCTAACGGTCATTCTTTTATATATTTATTAGAATTATTTCTGCACTGATTTAGCGACCTTTCCAATCGTTAATCCTTGAACCAAAATACTAAACAATACCACAATATAAGTAGCAACCAATAATTCTTCTTTTTCAATTGAAGAAGGCAGAGATAGTACTAAAGCTAAGGACAATCCTCCTCTAAGACCGCCCCAAGTAATAATTTTAGCATCACCACGGTCGAGATTAAAGAATTTTGGAAATTTACTTAGAGGGAAATACACCAAAAATGCTCGAGTCAACAGGATAATAAAAATAGAGAGAACACCAAGTATCACATAACTTCTTTCAAAATCAACCAACATTAAAACGAATGCGATAATAATAAATAAAAGAGCATTAAGAACAACATCCACCAGTTCCCAGAATTTGTGAACATATTCCAGAGTAGTGTCACTCATCGCTACATTGGTTCGGAAATTCCCGACCATTAATCCCATAACGACCATTGATAACGCACCAGAAATATGGAAATAATTCGCTAAATAATATCCACCCATCACAAAGGCCAACGTTAATAAAACCTCGGTTTCGTAATGGTCAATTGATTTCATTAAAAGGTGCAAGAAGTAGCCATAAATTAATCCCAAAATAATTCCGCCAATAGCTTCTTGAACAAACAAAACCGCGAAATGATCAACACTAAATTCTCCTAACTTCAATGTATCCAAAAGTGCAATAAATAATACAACACCAACACCATCATTAAACAAACTTTCCCCAACAATCACGGATTCCGTTTTTTTAGGAACGCCAGCTTGTTTCAATATCCCTAAAACTGCAATCGGATCAGTAGGTGAGATTAATGCCCCAAACAATAGGCAATATATAAATTCAATATTCAAACCTAAAAACTGTGCAGTATAAAAGAATAATGTGGCAATGATGATGGTTGAGAGAATGACTCCTCCCAACGCAAAACTGGCAATGGACTTTATTTGAGACTTCAGGTCGCTCCAATTGGTATGAAGTGCACCAGCGAAAAGTAAAAAACCAAGAAAAACATTAATAATCAATTCATCAATCCTCGCCTTCTCAAGATAACTCTCCAAATTATGAATATCGATATCCATCCAAAATTGGGATGAAATAACCACTACTGACAACAATGTCGATAGAAAAAACAAACCTATAACAAAAGGTAGTTTCAAAAAACGTCCATTGATGTAAGCGAAAGCTGCGGACAAACAAATAAGAATAATAAGAATTTCGTAAGCGCCCATTTTAGTTCTTTTCTCTCAATTTAACTTTAATTTTTTCGATATTTTGCTTTGCTGAATCTTCCAAAATCAGACTCGCACTCATGAGAATTCTTTCGGGCATCAATTGGTCAAAATGTTCAGTTCCTTCCCAAGACACTTTTTTAATTAAAGCTAAAGCTTCATCACTTCTTGTCGAAAGTTTTTCTAAAAATAATGAAATTTCTCGATCCATTTCCGAAATACTCTCAGAAACTGAATGGTAAATATTATGCGTTTCCGCCCATTTCGCACTTCTAAAATCAGCATCAATCGCCATCGCTGCAAACTGAGATTTTCCAATTTTTCGCTCTACATAAGGACCGATAACGAAAGGACCAATTCCCAAATTTATTTCCGTTAAAGCCAAAGCCGAATCTTGAGTAGCAAAACAATAATCTGCTCCACAAGCCAAACCAACTCCTCCTCCTGTTGTTTTACCTTGAACTCTTACAACGACAATTTTACCGCAGTTTCTCATCGCGTTGAGAACCTTTGCAAAACCTCCGAAAAATTTTTTAGAAGTTTCCAATTCTTCTATTTCCAATAATTCGTCAAAGCTGGCTCCTGCACAAAATGCTTTTTCGCCTTCGGATTTTACCAAAATGGCTTTCACTTCTTTTTTTGCACCTTCATCCAAAATCGTTTGCGCTAATTTTTCTAAAATCTCTCCCGGAAGCGAATTGCTCTTTGGTGTCCCAAATGTAATTTCGGCGATATGGTTTTTAATTTCTGAGTTTACGAAACTATTTTCGAAAGATTGCTTATCGTTCATGATTTATTTTTTTAAACTGAATATTTATCCCGCAGATTTCACGGATTCTTCCTTTTTGAAGATATTCTATAATTTTATTTGTTTATTTTATGACTGCTTTATTCTATAAAATTTAATATCTCAATCATTATGACTATTAATTTTTCTGAATATACTTTTATCAATTTGGTCTGTATTAAAATTCACAAGAATTCCAAGCTTCAAACCTGTTAACTTAAGATAGGTCAATATTTGTTTATGATGCACTTTTGCCAATTCTTCAACTGATTTGATTTCGACAATGATTCGGTCTTCCACAAGAATATCAATTCGATAACCATTTTCAATCAACAAACCTCGATATTTAATAGAAACAGGAACTTGAGATAAAACCTTTAATCCTAACTCCTCTAATTCTATTAACAGAACTTTTTCATAAACTGACTCCAACAAACCTGGACCAAGTTCATTATAGACATTAAATATCGCCTTCCGAATCAGAAAAGTAATCTCATTATCCTCCATAGACAACTATCAAAATTTACTCTTAAATCTGCGAAATCTGCGGGATTAAATCAAACTGCTCAAAATGATGTGTAAAATGTTTTCTTTGGAACAGCTCCATCATTTCTTTATTAAGGACTCCGAAACGCAGATGAAAATGTTTTGCGTTTGGATTTTCTCGGTAATAGATTAAAAATTCTTTCACTGCTTCTATAAGTTTGGTTTTGGCTTCATCCAAATTTTTAAATCTTTTTTCTGGCACTTCGCCTTCTTTTAAGAGTGGATATTTAGCTCCTGGTCTTATTTTCTTTTCTGTGTAAATCCAATCTTGAAGTTTTTCTAATTGCTCTTCTGGAATTTCTGGAAAGTCTTCTGGTTTTAAATTTCCAAAACCATTTCGAAGCACTTCTTCCAAATGTTCTACCATCATTTGTGGAGACATTACCCCAAATTTTCTTTCAGAGTTTTCGGTTAATCCATTCAATAATTTTTGAATTTTATCTTTTTTAAGTTCTATAAAAGGAGATTTTTTGGCTACTAAAGTGAGAATGGTAGCAACGCAAACTACTTCTTCACGTTGATTGACAACCTCAACCAACCATTTCACTACACCACTAGGAATATTTCTTCCTTTTACTCCACGATTTATTTTTTCTTTTGCCGTCAAATAAACCGTAATGGTGTCTCCTGCATACACTGGTTTAAAGAAACTTGCATTTTCTAAACCATAATTTGCAATAACAGGTCCTTTTTTACCCGAAACAAACAATCCTGCCGCTGCGGAAAGGATAAAATATCCATGTGCAACGGTTTTATCAAAGATAGTATTATTAAGACTTGTTGCATCGGTATGTGCATAAAAATGATCCCAAGAAACATTAGAAAAATTCACAATATCAGCTTCTGTTACCGTTCTTCCTGCCGTTTCTAAAGAATCTCCAACTTCCACTTCTTCAAAATATTTTTGGAAAGGATGTTTATCTGCGAATTTCTTTTCTGCACCTTGTGTATAGACTTTGGTAATCGCCGTTAAAATATCTGGAGAACCTTGTATTGCTGTTTTTTGAAGGAAAAAGTGAAGTCCGTTCAAGCCACCCATTTCTTCGCCACCTCCTGCTCTTCCAGGTCCACCATGCATTAAAGTTGGCAACGGAGAACCATGACCTGTACTTTCTTTGGCATTATCTCGGTTCAACACAAAAATTCTTCCGTGTGTAGAAGCCATTTTCCAAGAAGTTTCGGCAACAAATTTTTCATCATGAGAAATTATAGATCCTACCAAACTTCCTTTTCCGCGTTTTGCTAAAGCTGCAGCTTCTTCCGCATCTTTATAAGGCATAATGGTAGAAACTGGCCCAAAAGCTTCTACTTCATGAGAAATATTTTTATCAAAAGGTTTGTCGTTATAAAAAACTTTAGGTGTAAAAAATGCTCCGTTTTCGTAATTGGCTTCTACCAAATCGTGTATTCCGTCATAAATAAGTTCGGTTTCAGATTTTAGAAGATTTACTTTATCTTCCAAAACTTTTAATTGGTCTTTCCCAACAATAGAGCCCATCCTTGTTTCACGGTTCAAAGGATTTCCGATTTTGGTTTGGTCAAGTGCTTTTGCTAAGGCATTTTGAACATCGCCTACTAAATTTTCAGGAACGATAATTCTACGGATTGCTGTACATTTTTGTCCAGCTTTGGTAGTCATTTCACTTTTAACTTCTTTAATAAATAAATCAAATTCTGGAGTTCCCACTTTTGCGTCTAAACCAAGAATAGAACAGTTTAATGAATCTGCTTCCATATTAAATCTAACAGCATTTCCTGAAACTGAAGGCAACGCTTTCAGCTTTCTACCTGTAGTTGCAGAACCGGTGAAAACCACAGAATCACCATCTTTTACAAAATCTAAAATAGTACCAGGTTCGCCACAAACTAACTGAACTGCACCTTCTGGAAGGTAACCGCTTTCTATCATATCCTTGAAAACTTCATTGGTAAGATAAGAACTGTAAGGTGAAGGTTTTACAATGCTGGGAACTCCCGCCAAAAGTGAAGTGGATAATTTCTCCAACATTCCCCAAACTGGAAAATTATAAGCATTAATTTGAACCGAAACTCCTTCACTTGGTGTCAAAATATGCGTTCCAAGATGAGTTCCATTCGTTGAAATTTTTTGAACATCTCCATCGACCCAAAATGGTGTATTCGGTAACATTCTTTTTGCTAAACCTGAATACGTGAAAAATGTTCCAAAACCTCCTTCAATATCGGCCCAAGAATCGATGTGAGTTGCTCCAGTTTTATAAGATAGTTCGTAATATTTTTTCTTTCTTTCAAGAAGGTAAAGTGCCACTTTTTTAAGCATTTCGCCACGGTCGTAAAATGTCATTGATGACAAATTTTTGTAACCGACAGTTCGTCCATAATCCAACGCTTGCTCATAATTAAGTCCTTCCGTATCCGAAACAGCGACCAATTCTCCGTTGACAGCATTATGCAATGGAATTCCGGTTCCAGTTCCTTCAATCCATTGTCCTGTTATATAGTTCTTTAGTTTCATTTTATCTTGTTATTTAACTGAATCTGAAATAAATAAATTTGCTTTATCAATATTCAAATAATTTTCATTAGAAGTATACCAAGAAACAAATTTTTCGTATTCCGACTTCTCAGCGGTATACCATTTTTTGAACTCTTCTTCTCCCCCTTTTTGAAATATATAGTAATTATAAGCTTTCAAAAGTCCGTTATCAAGTAACTTTTTGTGATAATCAATCAAAACATTGGGGTAGTTTTTGTAATCTTCCTGATAATAATTCTTTAAAAAATCAATTCTCATCCGTGATAAAGAAGCCAAATCAACTTTAGTCTCGCTTACAGTCGCCAAGATAAAGCTCTTAGCGAAGATTGCGCAAAATGGTAGTTTCTTACTAACATCAAATTTTTCCACATTAATTACAACATCACAAAAATCTATCTTTTTTTCATTTGGACTAGCAATAGTTACAGAACTTTTGTAGGTATCGTATAATAACTTACTCATTTCAATAGTTCTTCCTGTTGTTCTCTCAAGATTCATAAAAATCTCTCCATAAATCAACCCTGAAAGCTTATCTGAAGAGTTAAGATAAATTTTGGACACTCGATAATAATTGGACGAGTACATTGGAGCCACTGAAATTCCTTTTTCATAGACAGAAATAGCTTCACGATGTTTATTCTCACTTTCGAGAATCACTCCCTTTTCCAAATATAATCTTCCTGCGTCTGGAAACTTTTTCAAACCATCATCATAAACCATGACGGCCTTTTTAGAATCATTAATATAATCGTAGTTATTACCCAATAATTGAAAGTAATGCTCGTTGATATTTTTGTAGTCTTTTACCTTAAGCAATTGATCGATAGCTTCTTGATACTGCTTGTTGTCAGTATAAGCCAATGCAATCTCATAAGGATAGGTAAAATCCTCCGGATCAATCTTTTCACACTCTCTTAAAATCGAAATAGCTTCACTATACTTTTTATCGTCAATTAACTTTACAGCATCATAAACTTTTTCGCACTTAAACTGTTTTTCTTGCGAATAAAAGATTTGAAAACAAATCACAAAAAAAATTACAAGTGTTTTTTTCATTGTAATAAAAATTTATAATTCCGTCACTTTTTTATCGATTTTGTAGACAGTTCCTCGGAAAGTAGCCACCAAAACTTTGTGTTGATTGGTTATCGAAATATCATAAACTGCTGTTTTTCTTGTATCTGCCATCAAAATACTTTCTGCAATAAGTGTATCGCCCATTCTTACCGCTTTTGTAAATGAAATCATACAGTTCAATGCAACCGAAGCATCGTTAGTATTATTAGAAGAAAACGCCAATGCCGAATCAGCTAAAGAAAAGGTAATCCCACCATGAACAGTTTTCAGACCATTAATCATTTCTTCTTTTATCGGCATCTCGATAAGGCAATATTTTTCACGGACTTCAATCAATTTTATTCCCATCCATTTGGAAAATTCATCTTGATTGAGCATGTATTGTGCGAGTTCTAAAGGTGTCATATTATAAATTTACCAATTAAACAATGTAACAGTCTAACAATTAAATAATTCGCTTTAATTTTAATTGTTACATTGATACATTTTCATATTGTTATATTGTTACATTTTGCGAAGCAACGGACTTTGTCGGTATCGTTCTTCTTGATATTGGTTGTATAAATTTTGAAGAGTTTCGGAAATTTTTTCAAAACCAATTTCTTTTCCCCAAGAAAGTAAACCTTTGGGATAATTTACCCCTTTTTGCATTGCGAGTTCGATGTCTTCGTCGGAAGCGATTTTTAATCTTTTGGCTTCAACGGCTTCATTAATCAACATCGAAATAATTCGCATGAAAATCATTTCATACAATTCTTTATTTTGTTCTAAATCTTGATTCTCGGTTCTCGGTTGTTGGCTCTTAGAATCCGAATAATCGTAAAAACCTCTTCCTGTTTTTCTTCCATGAAGTTTGGCTTCGCTCATTCGTTGTTGCAACAGACTTGGTTTGTATTTGGGATCGTAGAAATAATCTTTATAAACCGTTGTCGTTACAGAGAAATTAACATCCACGCCAATCAAATCCATTAATTCAAATGGTCCCATTCTGAAATTTCCAAGAGTTCTCATCGCATCATCAACTTGTTCTACCGTTGCCAAATTTTCTTCAACAATTCTCAACGCTTCACCATAATAAGGTCTTGCAATTCGGTTGACAATAAATCCAGGAATATCCCTTGCAATAACCGGAACTTTCCCCCAAGATTTCATCAAATCACACATTTCTGTATCCAGATTATTCTTAGTTAAAAGTCCAGGAATCACCTCAACCAAAGGCATCAAAGGAGCAGGATTAAAGAAATGAATCCCGATAAAACGTTCGGGATTTTTAAGTTCGGAAGAAAGAGAGGTAATCGAAATGGACGAGGTATTAGAACCAATCACACAATCCCTCGAAACGTAATTTTCTAATTCAACGAAAACCTTAGTTTTGATTTCTTTATTCTCAACAATCGCTTCAATAACCAAATCGCAATCTCGAAGTTCTTCAAGTTGTGTACATGGTTTAATTCGATTAAAAATACCATTGGCATCTTCCTTCGAAATTTTCTCTTTCTGAACTAATTTCTGAAGCGTGTTTTCTAAATTTTTTAAAGACTTTTCGGTCTGTTCAGCATTGACATCAAATAAAAAGACGTCACAGTTGTTGGTCGCTGCCACTTGTGCAATACCAATTCCCATGGTTCCAGAACCGATGATTCCTATTTTCATAATGTAACAGTGTATCAATCTAACAATGTAACAATTCATTGGTAAACTGGTACATTGCTACATTGTTAAATTAAAGTTTATTTTCCTTTATAATCAGGTTTTCTTTTTTCTAAAAACGCAGCTACACCTTCGTAAAAATCGTCTGTATGTGCTGCTTTCTGTTGAAGTTCTGCTTCTAATTCTAATTGTTTTTTCAGACTGTTATCATATGAACGAGCGAATGCTTTCTTGGTCAATTTTAAAGCAGAAGTTGGCATGTTGGCTACTCTTTCCAAAATCTCCATCGATTTCTCTATGAATTCTTCTTCAGTAAAAACTTCAGCAACCAATCCAAGAGTCTTAGCTTCATCAGCAGAAAGTTTTTTACCAGTAAATGTTAAGTAATTAGCCATTTGTCTCCCTACCAATCGTGGCAAGAAATAGGTCCCACCTGTGTCAGGAATTAGTCCAATATTGGAGAAAGCCTGAGAAAAGTAGGATTTCTCTGATGCTAAAGCGAAATCACAAATCAATGCTAACATCGCTCCCGCTCCTACTGCAGGACCATTAACCAAAGAAACAACTGGTTTTTTGCAACGAGTTAATTCCATAACCAATGGATTGTAATAATCCTTCACAATATTGAAAACGATATGCTCCTCATGATGGTCCTTCCCTTGAACAAAAGCGTCATCTAAATTTTGTCCAGAGCAAAAAGCTTTTCCTCTTCCGGAAATTGCCACACAACGAAGATTTTCGTCATTGTTACAATCTTCAAAAAAACTTTTAAGTTCGGAAAGTGAAGATTTGTTAAGCGCATTAAGCGTTTCGGGTTGATTAAGGTAAACTATCTTTAGTTTTCCATCAAAATGATTTTCTACTTCGAATTGTGTGTACATTGTTTTTATTATTGATGATTGATAATAGATAAATTATAAATATTGAATTCTAAATTTATCCTGAGTATTTTACTTTTTACTTATGCTTTGGCTCTTAGTTTTTGGCTCTAACTAATGACATTTAAAATAATCAAATGGCTCCAAACAATCATTGCATTGATAGCTCGCCTTACATAAAGTCGAACCAAAACGGCTGATTTGCTTTGTATCTTCCGAACCACATCTTGGGCATTTTTTCGGAACGTTGAGATGGTCTTCATCCGCTCCCTTTTCTGGTGGCGTAATTCCGTATTGCCTCAGCTTTTCTCGCGCTTCATCCGTAATCCAATCGGTGGTCCAGACAGGAAACATTTGAGTTGTTACTTTTGCTGAAATCCCCTGCTCTTTAAAGAGTTTAATAATATCTTCTTCAATATTAAACATAGCTGGACAAGCAGAATAAGTCGGAGTAATAATGATTTCTACCTCTTCTTCAGAAAGCCATTTTGCATCCCTAACAATTCCTAATTCAACGATGTTAATCACTGGAATTTCAGGATCTGGGATTTGGGATAATATGTCTAATAAATTTACCAATGTATCAGTTTATCAATGTAACAATGAAATTATCAAAAATTGTTGCATTATTACATTTTCAAATTATCTAATTGATTTTACCATGTACAATCAGGATACGTTCTCTGCATATATTGCAATTCGCAAAGGATATAGCCAAAATACTCTGTATGAACTCCTTTTCGGCTTCCCTTCTGCATGAATGTTTCAGTTGGAACTTCTAATCCAAATTTCGCAAAATCTTCAGTTACTTTTTGCATCCATTCTTCATATAATTTTTTCGAAGATGGAATCAAATTAAGCGCAACTAAATTCTCCTCATCTTCCACCTCATCAAACAAACCTCCTGTATATTCCCATAGATTGGAAACTGCATTCAATAATCGAGTTCGGCTCTCTTCTGTTCCTTGCGCAAAAATTTGCATCCATGTTGAAGCATGAGTCAGATGATATTTAACCTCTTTCAAAGATTTGATAGCGACAGCTTTTACATCTTCATCTGCAGAATGGCTCAAACTTTCGTATAAGAATTTTTGATATACTGCGAAAAAATAGGCTTTCAGAATTGCTTGGGCGTAGTCGCCATTTGGTAACTCAACCAATTGAGCATTGAGATAATCTTTCTCCACACGAAGCATGGCAAAATCATCTGCGGTTCTTCCATCTGCAAAAAGTTTTACCGCGATATTGTAAAAATTATTGGCTTGCCCTAATTGATCCAAAGCGATATTGATAATTGCAATATCCTCTTCGAGGTACGGACCTTTACCACACCATTCTCCAAGTCTTTGTCCTATAATTAGGGAATCATCTGCAATTTTTAAGATATAATTTTTCATTTTTTATATAGAATAAAGATCAGAGAGAAAAGAGAAAAGATTTTAGTCTTTATTCTTTTCTCTATGCTCTAAAAGTCGGCATTACATATTTTTCACGTCGTTAGGAATTTGATAAAAAGTCGGGTGTCGATACAATTTATCATCAGCTGGATCAAAAAAAGCTTCTTTGTCCATACCTTCACTTGTTACCACAAATTTGCTTGGAACAACCCAAATCGAAGTTCCTTCCATTCTTCTGGTATATACGTCTCTTGCATTTTGCAATGCTAATTCTGCGGTTGCTGCTTGTACTGTTCCAGCATGTTTGTGAGATAGTCCAGGTTTGGTTTGGATAAATACTTCCCACATATCTAAATTATTGCTCATAGTTAAAATAATTTACCAATTTAAAAATGTAACAGTTTACCAATTAAATCCTTTATGTTGTAAGTTACACTCCTTAATTAAAATTTGATTGTTAAATTGTTACACTGATACATTGTTACATTTCTGACCGTAAGCAATCGCTGCCTCCTTTACCCAAGCGTTTTCGGCTTGTGCTTTGCGTTTGGTTTCAAGGCGTTTTTTGTTGCAAGGTCCGTTTCCTTTTAGTACTTCGTAAAATTCATCCCACGGCAAATCTCCAAACTCATAATGTCCTGTTTCTTCATTGAATTTCAAATTAGGATCTGGAACTTTTAAGCCTAAAAATTCAGCTTGAGGAACTGTTACATCCACAAAACGCTGACGAAGAGAATCGTTACTTTCTTTTTTCACTCTATAATTCATCGATTTTTGAGAGTTAGGCGAAGCATCATCATTTGGTCCAAACATCATTAATGCAGCCCACCAAAAGCGATCCAACGCATCTTGTGCTAATTGCTTTTGTTCCTTGGTTCCACGACAAAGCGTCATAAGAATTTCGTAACCTTGTCTTTGGTGAAAAGATTCTTCCTTACAAATTCTTACCATCGCTCTGGAATAAGGCCCGTAAGAATTTCCCATTAACATCACCTGATTCATAATTGCAGCACCGTCAACCAACCAACCAATCGCACCAATATCCGCCCAACTTAACGCTGGATAATTAAAAATACTCGAATACTTGGCTTTTCCTTCCAACATATCGCTGTATGTTGTATCACGGTCTGCATGAATTGTTCCGTCGCCTAAAGTTTCGGTTGCAGCATACAAATACAATCCGTGACCTGCTTCATCCTGAATCTTTGCTAACAACGCCATTTTTCTTCTAAGAGAAGGCGCTCTTGTAATCCAATTAGCTTCTGGAAGCATTCCCACCACTTCAGAATGGGCATGCTGAGAAATCTGACGCACCAATAATTTTCGATAATCATCGGGCATCATGTCTTTGGGTTCCACCTTGTTTTCTCCCTGAACGTAGTCTAAAAATTTATCTTGATTCATTTTTTTTATAATTTAACAATGTAAAAATCTAACAGTTTAACAATGAAATACTTCGACTAAGCTCAGCATAACTGATATCCATTGGTACATTATTGGATTGATTCATTGGTACATTTTTTAAAGTTTTCCATCACTCAAATCATCCTTTACGTAAAGTCCGATTTGGCCATTAATAAATTCTCCTGCGACAAATTTCACAGCTTTGTCATCCGCTCTAATTTCATACTCTTTGAAGTTATACACTTGTCCTTCCATAGGTCCGAAAACTTCGACATTACGATCGGAGCAATGCCAATAATGATTCCAAATATTAATTCCCTCGACTCTATATTCTTTATTAACTTCAATAAAGGAAGCAAACTTGTATGAAGGCTGATTCCCTTTGATTTTTGCCAATTTAATTTTGTCCATTTTTTAAAATTTAAAAAAATTAAACATCATAATTCAATAACACAATATTGGTTGTTGGATGACATTGACACGTCAACACAAAACCACGCTCTACTTCTTCTTCGGTCAAAGCAAAGTTTTTTTCCATAAAAACTTCTCCTTCCATGACCTGCGCTTTGCAAGTACAGCAAACTCCGCCTTTACAAGCGAACGGAACAGGCAAGTTATCTTTCAGTGCCTTATCCAAAATACTTTCTTTCTTCGAATTAAGGTGGATTGAATATTCATCATCGTCAATAATTAAAGTCACAAAACTTTCGATGTTCGGAATTTTCTTGAATTCTTCGCTCATCTCTGCGTGATTAGCGTCATCGTCCGGAGCGACATAATACTCAAACAAAACTTGAAGTGATGGCACTTTCTTCTCTGTTTTCAAAAAGTCCGAAAGCGTCTTAATCATTTCCGACGGTCCACAAATAAAATAAGTCGATTCCTGAACATTGATTTCAGGGAATTTATCAAAAATTTGATTCAATTTCTCTGAAGAAATTCGACCTTCAAACAATTCGTCTTCATAATGCTTTTCACGGGAAAGCAAGTAAATCACTTTTAACCTCCCTTGAAATTTTTCAACTAAATCGTCAATTTGCTTTTTGAAAATAATATCGGTAACACTCTTGTTGCTAAAAAGCAAATAAGCAACACTTTTCGGTTCCTGATACAGAGCTTCTTTAATATTAGAAAGCACAGGCGAAATACCACTTCCCGCCGCAATTCCGATATACGTTTTATCATTACTAGGATGATAATTGGTGTAGAAATGTCCTTGCGGAGCGAGAACTTCAACAGTATCACCCAATTTCAAATCTTGATTAAGGTAAGTCGATACTCGTCCTCCTTCCAAATGCTTCACCAAAATTTCAATTTCGGCATTTCCTTCACTTGGCGCATTGACAATGGAGTAAGAACGACGTAAATCTTCTTCCCCAAAAACATGACGTACATTAAGATATTGACCTTGTTTGAACAAAAATTCGTGTCGGAGCGATTCCGGAATTTCAAAAGCAATATGAACAGAATCGTTGGTTTCTTTATTGACTTTCGTAGTTTTTAGTTGATAAAAATGATGCATATATTTAGATAACTATCATTAAAATGTGTGTTTTCCAAATATAATCATTTTTAGGGTTTCTAAAAAGCACAATTTGCAAATGAAATATTAATCAAAATTTTTCATTTTAGGCTAAAGCCGAAATCGATTGATTAAAAAAAAATGGGCTAAAGCCCATTTCTACTGATTTTATGTACCCCAATTGAAAGTCTTTATTCTTGACTCTCAAATCTTGGTTCTAAGTTAATAACCAAAAATTTCATCCAAAGTCAGTTCAACCAATTGGCTTTCAAATTCAGGATTTTTTTGAATAATATCTTCCCTTTTGCCCAATAATGCGGTATTAAAACTCAAATTTTGAACCTGAGTTTTATAGAATTCGAAGAAATTATCCCAAGTCAAATTCTGAATTTGTTCGTATAGGTCTTTTCGCAAATCATGGTTAACACCCAATTTCAAAAGATTGTAATGCTTGAAAAAGATATTCTGACGATTGATTCTTCCACTCGCAATCTGCTTCAACATGGTGTTTTTCGCATTCTCGAACTGTTGCGGAATATTTGGGAAATCTTTCAGCAGATCCTTAATCGCTTCATTGGCTTGAGTCAATTTATCTGGTTGCGTTCCTATATAACTAAAGACATAATTATGCGTATCTATCTCACTTGAAGCCGAATATGAAACATAAGCCGAATACGCTAAAGAACGACTTTCACGAAGTTCCTGAAAAACGATACTCGACAATCCGCGCCCGAAATATTCATTAAAGACATTCACTTTTCCGAAATCGTATGGATTAACCAAAACGCTTTGTCCTACCTTCATCATTTCGGTTTGCACCATGTCATATTCGGTGAAGTAAACCTGACCTAAAGTTGGATTTTCAGGATAAACTTTCGGGGCTGGAATTTCTTTCGATAGCGTTGGAATTAAATCTTGAACAGTATCCCTAAACGCTCCAACTTCCTTTCCATAAAAGAAAATATCAAATGGATAACTTAAAATTTCGTTGACCTTTTGTGTCAAGGTTGAGCAAGAAATTTTCATTAAATCTTCCTTAGAAATCACGTCTGTCATTCGGGATTCTTTGCCGTATTTAGCATAATTAACTAAGGTGTTCAATATTTTTCCTTTATCATTTTTAGCATAATTACGAGACTCCAAAATCGTTGAAACGACTTCCTGATAAATTTCTTCATCGGGTTGTAAGTCCATTAGATTTTGAATAAGCAATTGTACCGCTTGCGCCATATTTTCTTCCAAACCAGAAATCATCAAGCTGATGTGGTCATTAGCAACTTTGAAACTGAAAGTAATCCCCAACTTGTAATACTCTGCTTTGATATCTTCAGGTGAAAATTTCGAGGTACCCAAATAATCCAAAGTCGTAAAAGCTAATTCCCAAGTTCGGTCATTATCTTTCCCAAAAGGAAAAATAAAATTCATTTGAGCGATGTCACTGTACTTATTTTTTACAAACGAAAACTTTCGTTGAGCAATTTCAGAAACTTCAATTTCCTTATCGTAATCAATGAAATGGGGCTTAATTTCTGACGAGGGAATCCCTTGAATCATTTTGAAAAACTCCGAATCTTGGTCACGATTGATTTTGATGGGTGTAATCCCAGGATTTTCAACTCGAATTAAATCTTCATTTTCTCCCTGTTCTTTGTAAACCACCACATAATTGCCTTGGAAAAACTCATTTGCAAATGCTACGATTTCTTCTTTGGTTATCGTCAAAAATTCACCCAAATCTTCTAACTCTTCTTTCCAAGTTCTGTTTTTGATAAAGTTATCATATAGCGTCGTTGCCAATCCATTCGCGGTTTCCCAAGATTTCAGACGTTGCAATTTCATATCATTAAAAATCGCTTCCAACATCCAATCAGGGAATTCTCCTTTTTTCAATAATTCGTATTGAGAAATAACGAGTTGTTCGGCTTCTTTTAGAGTTTGATTTTCTTTAGGAACAATAACCGAAGAAATGTATCCATAGTTTTTGAAAGCATAGGTGTAAGTCACGGCTCGAAGTGCTTTTTGCTTTTGATTGATATTAAAATCCATCAATCCAACTTCACCATTATTGGATAAAATTTGACCACAAATTTCAGCCAATCTTGCCTCGCGAGTTCCGAACGAATCGGTTCTCCAAGCCAATTGAAGACGAGGCATAGATGGACTTTTGACGGTTTTGGATTCAATTTTGGTAATAGGTTGTTCTTCGATGTTTTCTTTTTCTGGAAAATCTACTTTTTTGAAGCTTCCAAAATATTCGTCAATCAACTGAATGCTTTTTTCAAAATCTAAATCACCCACCAAAATCACCGCCATATTATTAGGAACATAAAAGCTATCGAAATATTCGTGAATAGCCTTCATGGAAGGGTTTTTAAGATGTTCTGCTTTCCCAAGTGTCGTCTGTTGTCCATTGGGATGAGTCGGGAAGAGCAGTTCCATCAAGGTATAATTAACCAATCTGCTGTCGTTATCCTGAGCTCGATTGAATTCTTCATAAACGGACTCTAATTCGGTATGAAAAAGACGTAGAGTCAATTTGGAAAAACGTTCTTTTTCAATCATCAACCATTTTTCCAATTCATTTTTTGGAATCACATTTTTGTAGATGGTTTCATCCAGCCAAGTGTGCGCATTGGTTCCTGATGCTCCAATGGAAGTCATCAACTTATCGTATTCATTTGGAATTGCGTATCCAGAAGCTGTTTGAGACAACTCATCTATCTTTTTGTAGATTTCTTTTTTTACTTCTGGATTGGTTTCCGCTTTGTGTTGTTCGTACAATTCAGAAATTTCATCTAACAAAACTTTCTCTATCTCCCAATTAGCAGAACCGATTTTTGATGTTCCTTTAAACATCATATGCTCTAAATAATGAGCCAAACCTGTATTGTCTTTTGGGTCTCTGTTGGAACCTGTTTTTACAGCAATATAGGTTTGGATGGAAGGCGCTTCATCATTTTTGGCCAAATAAACTTGCAATCCGTTTTCCAAAGTGTAAGTTCTAACACCATAAATATCGTGCGCAACTTCTGAGTATTGATAACCGTTAGTGTCGGTCATTGTATGTTCTGTATATTGATTTTGCATTGAATTCTTAATTATGACAAAGGTAATTATTAGAAAACTAAAAAGCGCTTGGAAATCCAAACAAGTATTGTTATTGTAACCAAAATGGATTGAATTTGGCTGAAGGCGGTGTAGCTCCATTAAAGTATAGAATTATATCACCTATTACATTAGATAATGGAACTAATAATCTATTTACTAATTTACCTACAGGAAGATATATTGTACAAGTATATGATAGCTGTGGAAACACTCTAAATAGAGAGTTTGACATTGCGACACTAAATATTCCTGTTATTACTCCTGCAAATTTATGTGAAGGCGCAAACGGATCACTTGCCGTATTAGATGCACCATACTTAAACTATCAGTGGTACAATACCGCAAATCCTTCAGTAATATTAAGTACATCAAGTGTCTTAAACTTTCCTAACTTTAATTCTGCTACAAGCGCAGGTACTTATGGAGTACATATTACTTCTCCTACAAGTTCACCTTGCGTAGATACCACATTATTTTTTACAATAACAGCTAACACTTCAAATCCGCAAGCGGGTAATGATAGTACCAATGTTATTTGTAGTGATATTACTTCAGTAGATTTGAATGATTATTTGTCAGGTACTTTTGATAATTACGGTACTTGGACAGAAACTACAAATAGCGGATTGTTGTCGGGAAGTAACTGGAATTCAGGAAGCGCTACACCGGGAACTTATACGTTTGTGTACACAATTAATGGTCTTTGTACTGGTACTGATACTGCTACAATAACACTTAATTTGCGAGATTGTCTTACTGCAAATAACGATACTTTATCAACTTGTCCATCGACTACTGGTAATATAGGAAATGTATTGACCAATGATACTGCAAATGGTTCAGCTTTAGCACAAGCAAATTATACAGTTTCTACTGAAGTTGCAGATCCACAAGGAGTTATTAGCGTTACATCTAATGGTAATGTTATGGTAGGTTCTGGCGCTACACCTAGTCAAACTTATACAATACAATATAGAGTAACTGAAACAACCAATACTACAAATTATAGTATTGCAACCGTAAGTGTCTATATTTATGCAGCAGGAGAATCCGCTAGCTGTGTTTGTCATAATCCTGTCACTAATACTGCAGAGGCTGATGAGACCAAACATGGCATCACCTTATTAACAAGAGCAGGACTACCGCATGGAGGATGGCCATTGAATAGAAAGTCAGGATTTACTGCATTAGAATCAAGTAAAAAAGGATTTGTGATTACTAGAATGACTACAGTAGAAATCGAAGGTCAGACCACACCAAGTGTAATAGCAGCTAAGATTACTAATCCGGTAGAAGGAATGATGGTGTATGACACCACCGCAAAATGTTTGAAAATCTATGACGGTAACTCATGGAGTTGTTTCTCAACACCAACATGTCCATAAGGATTAATTGAGAATTAAAAATTAACAATTAATAATTAGAAAAAAAACAATGAAAAATATAAAAACAAGACTACTAGGATTAAGTTTGGTTGTAGTAGGCAGCATGGCTTATTCCCAAGTAGTGATAGGAGGCAAGAAAGGAAGTGCAGAGGAGAGAAGCCTCAGTACTGCTTCCGTACTATTAGATTTCCCAATGAACAAGAACAAAGGAATCATCTTACCTTATGTAACGACCTTACCAAGTTCACCTACCCCTGGAACAATTATCTTGGATTCCACGGATCCATTAAAGGCTCGAGTAAAGTATTACAATGAGAACACGACATCAGGGAGTGCAGGTTGGACAGACTTAAGTGGACAAGATGGAACAGTTTCTACGGAACTAATATTTCAGAATTTGTTTTCATCGAGAGAGGTTGATTCCAAGGCGATTATTGGTTCTGATACGACTACAGCCAATGGAGTCCTGGTTCTAGAGAGTACTACCAAAGCAATGGTTTTACCCATCGTTGAGGATGTTAACTTAATACCAAGTCCAAGTCCTGGAATGATGGTTTATGTCAACAAAACAGGAGCTAAACGCTTAGCTGTTTTCAACGGAAGCAAATGGAGCTTCTGGAAACCCTAATCAATTAATATGCTTTCTCCACTCTCTAAACGAATGGAGAAAGCATTTCCTAAAATTAAAAAGACCGCAATGTATAAGGCTAACAATTCAAAAAAAGTAAGAAAAGAACTTTTCTTTATCATTGTATTAATCTTGCTTGCAGTTGTTGCATTATTCGTGATTTACCTTTTTAAAATTACAGATCAGTTTCTAACAAATATCATTAAATTTTCATTAATGGTTATTCTAGCATATTTATTTTATCGACTGGCAAATCTTAGATATATTGATGTTGAAAGCTCAGGTGAAATCATAACCATAAAAAGGTGCCATCCCATACAAAAAGAACCAATTAAACCGGTTTTAGAAATACCCATTCAACAATTATCGGGAATAGATATTGAAAAAAAAGGATTACATACCTACTTTATTATCAATTTTTATTCAAATACGAATAAATTGATTTCAAGAAAATATGATATTTCAGGATTTGAAAAAAGTGGAGAATCAATGATTAGAGAACTTTTTCTCAAAAATAAGTAATATCCTTTTAAACTTAGAAAAACGCTCTTTGTCATAAGTATATTTTTAAGCGTTTTGCAAAAAAGGATCGTTCATTTGTGTTTTTTTTATCCGAATAGGTCTCCTATTCGGATATTTTTTGCTTTAAAAGCAAAGCTTTTATCAAAAAAAAACGCTTGGTAATCCAAACGCTTTTAGTTTATCA
>NZ_JBYVEB010000052.1:0-22181 GCF_058117085.1 Chryseobacterium sp. CG10_8
TTTAGAAGTACTTTTTACTTTAAAAAAATCGACATTTCCGTTAGTAAGAATTCGATTTATGGATTTAAGTTACCCTATACATCAAAATGTTTATGATGCTTTATTAAATGAACTTCACAGTCTTAATTATCAAATTGAAAGTGCAAACGTTGATTATCGAAATGGATACCAATTTGAATACAAATTGACATCTTGTGAAAAGACAAACTTGAAACTAAATTTCACAAATGCAAAATAACCCTTGACAACCCCAGTTTCAAAATCGTATATTTGCACCCGCTAATTTTTAATGCAGGATAATCCTGCTTACATTTTAATAAAATCCGTAAATTTTATGAAAACATCAGATTTCAATTTTGATTTGCCAGTAGAACTTTTGGCAGAACACCCATCAGCACACCGTGACGAGGCTCGTCTAATGGTGCTTGACAGAAAAAACGAAACTATCGAACACAAGCTTTTCAAAGACGTAGTAGATTACTTCGATGAGAAAGATTTGTTTATCTTCAATAACACCAAAGTTTTCCCTGCAAGATTGTATGGAAACAAAGAAAAAACTGGAGCTAAAATTGAAGTTTTCCTTCTTAGAGAACTTGATAAAGAAACCAGAGTTTGGGACGTATTGGTGGATCCAGCGAGAAAAATCAGAATCGGTAACAAATTATTCTTCACCGAAGACGAATCTTTGGTTGCAGAGGTTATTGACAACACCACTTCAAGAGGAAGAACTTTGAGATTCTTATATGATGGCTCTTACGAAGAATTCAGAGCTAAATTAAAAGAACTTGGAGAAACTCCACTTCCAAAATACATCAAAAGAGAAGTTGAACCAGAAGATGCAGAACGTTACCAAACAATTTATGCAAAAGTTGAAGGTGCAGTTGCTGCTCCAACAGCTGGTCTTCATTTCTCGAAGCACTTGATGAAGCGTTTAGAAATCAAAGGAATTGATTTTGCAGAAATCACTTTGCACGTAGGATTAGGAACCTTCAACCCTATTGAGGTAGAAGATCTTTCTAAACACAAAATGGAGTCAGAAGAAGCTATTATCGATCAAAAGAATGCTGACATCATCAACAAAGCAGTTGAGGAAAATCGTAGAATTTGTGCTGTGGGAACAACTACAATGAGAGCTTTGGAAACTTCTGTTTCTTCCAACAAAAAAATTGGACCTTATCACGGTTGGACAAACAAATTTATTTATCCACCTCACGATTTCGGAGTCGCTAACTCAATGATTACCAATTTCCACACTCCAAAATCAACATTAATTATGATGATTGCGGCCTTTGCTGGAAGAGATTTCTTGATGGAAGCTTACCAACAAGCTATCAAAGAAAAATATAAATTCTACTCTTACGGAGACGCAATGTTAATCCTGTAAGATGTAAGATTTTAGAAGTTAGACATCAGATTATATCTAATGTCTAACTTCTAATTTCTAAAATCCACTATGAAAGATATCCGAACTTTATCACTCGAACAACTTACCGATTACTTCAAAGAAATCGGAGAAAAACCTTTTCGTGCGAAACAGGTTTATGATTGGTTGTGGAGCAAAAATCTTCATTCAATTGAAGAAATGACGAATCTTTCCAAGGATTTGAGAGAAAAACTGACTAAGGAATTCATCATCAATCCCGTTGCAGTAGACCTTCTCCAAAAATCTAAAGACGGAACCATCAAAAATGGAGTCAAACTTCATGATGGACTTTTAGTCGAATCCGTCTTGATTCCTACCGAAACCAGGACTACAGCCTGTGTTTCTTCTCAAGTAGGATGTTCTCTCAATTGTGACTTTTGCGCTACAGCCAAACTCAAAAGGATGAGAAACTTGGAAGTTGCCGAAATTGTTGACCAAGTTGCATTGATTGACAGACAAAGTCAACTTTATTTTGACCGTCCACTTTCTAATATTGTCTTCATGGGAATGGGAGAACCGATGATGAACTACAACAATGTAGTAGAAGCAATTAGAAAAATCACCAAACCAGAGGGATTAGGAATGTCTCCAAGAAGGATTACCGTATCCACATCTGGAATTCCCAAAATGATAAAAATGCTTGCAGATGAAAATCTGAAAGTAAAATTGGCGCTTTCTCTCCATTCCGCTGTAGAAAAAACGCGAAATGAAATAATGCCTTTTTCGACAAAATTTCCATTGACAGATATAATGGAAGCGTTGCAATATTGGTATAATAAAACAGGTTCCGTCATCACCTTCGAATATTGCGTTTGGAGTGGAATCAATGACAAAATGGAAGACATTAAGGCGCTCATCAAATATTGTCGCCAAGTTCCTTGCAAGGTCAACCTTATCCAATACAATCCAATTGGTGAAGGAAAATTTGACCATAGAAGCGTTAAAGCCGAAGAACTCTATGTTCACGAACTCGAACGAGCAGGAATTACCGTTATGGTAAGACGAAGTAGAGGTGGTGACATTGATGCTGCTTGTGGACAATTAGCCAACAAATCCGCAGAATAATTCCCTTATTCAATAAAATTTTCTTTCTTTTGTTAAAAGAATATTGAAAATCATCAAACCTTCAATGAAGAAGATTCTATATTTAACTTCCCTCCTATTTTTTAGTTTTTTCTTTGGACAAACCGAAGTTTTAAAAATTAAAAAATATCAGATTGCTACACTTTCTGATACCCTACGAGAAAATTCGGGGCTTACTTTTTTCGATAATAATTTAATGACAATTAATGATGGAGGTAATACTTCTGAGATCTTTGAAATAGATAAAAAATCGGGTAAAATCCTGGATATCATCAAAACTAACTTGCAAAATAAGGACTGGGAAGCCATTGCAAGTGATGACAACTACATTTATATCGGAGATTTTGGAAATAACGGAGGAGACAGAAGGGATTTAACTATTATCAAAATTCCAATGGCGAAAGTCACGTTAACCGTTGAAGAATCTTTTGAAAATCAAAATTTAGAAAGCGAGAATAAAATTGAAAGAATTTCGTTCTTTTATCCTGAGCAAATCGATTTTTCGGGACCAGCTCACAATCATGACTTCGACGCTGAAGCAATGATTATTTTGGATGGAAAAATTCACTTATTTACCAAAGAATGGAAATCAAAGAGTACAACACACTATATCTTAGAAACCAATCAATCTGAAAATCAGCCCGCTAAAAAGTTAGGAACTTTTGATGTTGGATTTTTGGTAACGGACGCCGATTATTTTCAAAACAGATTATATTTGGTGGGATATACCAAGATAATGGAGGTTTTCATGATGGTTTTTGAAAGAGATGAAAACGGCTTATTTTTTAGTTCAGCGCCACAAAAATTCAATTTGGGCTCAACTTCTAATGTTGGTCAAATTGAAGGAATCTCGGTCAACAAAGATGGTATCTTCATTTCAGGAGAACAATTTCACAGAAGTATTTTTAAGGCTCCAGCAAGTCTTTATCGTATTCCATTTCTAAATCTACAACAAAACGACAAGAAAACCGATTAGGTTTTTGAAACCATAAGGTTTAAAAGAATAAAATAATTTATCTTTGTTCCTTAGAAAAAACAACCTTTAACTCAGATTTGTGTCCAATACTGTAGAAGAAATTAAACGTCCCATTGCAGAAGAAATGAAACTTTTCGAACAAAAGTTTTATGAGTCCATGCAGAGTAACGTTCCGCTTTTGGATAAAGTAACCCGTTTTATTGTTACCACCAAAGGAAAGCAGATGCGTCCTATGTTTATATTTCTTTGTGCAAAATTGATTGGTGATGTTAACGAGAAAACGTTTCGTGGAGCGTCAATGATTGAGTTGATCCATACTGCGACACTGGTTCATGATGACGTGGTTGACGAAAGCTTCAAAAGACGTAATTTTTTCTCTATCAACGCTTTATGGAAGAATAAAATTGCGGTTTTAGTCGGTGATTATCTTTTATCAAAATCGGTCCTACTTTCAACAGATAACAAGGACTATGATTTGCTTTCGGTAATTTCTCGAACTATTCGCGAAATGAGTGAAGGTGAATTGCTACAGCTCGAAAAAGCGCGAAAATTGGACATTACGGAAGACGTCTATTACGAAATAATAAGACAAAAAACAGCAACTCTTATTGCTGCATGCTGTGAAATTGGAGTTCTTTCTAATGGCGCTGATGAAGACTTGGCAAAAAAAATGAAGGATTTTGGTACTTATACTGGTATGGCGTTCCAAATCAAAGATGACTTGTTCGATTACCTGAGTTCTAACGTCATTGGAAAGCCGGTCGGTATAGATATCAAGGAGCAGAAAATGACTTTGCCTTTGATTTACACCTTAAAAATGGCTAACGAAAAGGATAGAAAATATTATTTTGATACGATCAAAAGATATAACAATCATCCAAAACGAGTTAAAGAACTCATCGATTTTGTGAAAAAATCAGGTGGTTTAGACTATGCTATTGGAGTAATGAAAGACTTTCAGCAAAAAGCGAAAGCTATTCTTAACGAATTTCCAGATTCGGAAAACAAACATTCTTTGAACTTGATGTTAGATTACGTTATCGAACGAAAATTCTAAGCAATCAGTAAATAACCTCAATCTTCGCCGTTGTATTCCTGATACTTATCCTTCATCTTTTTGATAAAATAGGAAGGTTTTATTTTGAATTTTCTCTGAAAATTATCAGAAAAATTTTCTGCACTACTAAATCCCGCAATCTGAGACAATTCTTTGACATCCTTATTAAGATAGGTCCAATCCGTTTTTAGGAGATTGAGAATATAGTCCAACCGAAGGTCATTCATGTACGTATTAAAGTTCTTGTCTTTATAGGCATTGACAATCTTAGAAAGATATGTAGAATTGGTTCCAAACTCCTCACTTAAAGCACGTTGTGTAACCTGCGGACTCAAGAATCGATTTTCTTTTTCGAACAAATCCAAATTTTTCAAAACATTCTGTACCACTTGAGGATTAATACCTGAAACCTTAGAGTAAAACCCTGAATCCTCACTTTCCTCTTGCTCTGTCTCAATTGTTGAAGTCAAACCAAGCGGAGATGAAACCGTTGATTCCTGAATATTAATTTTTTGATTAGAAATCAACTCTTCAAAGCGCTTCTCGTACAGTTTCCGAATTTGATAAGAGCGAAATAGAAAAAACAAAATAATTACAATTGTCAATATTATTAGAGCACCAATAACTCTATTCTTAATAACTAATTGTTTTTCGATAGTTTCCTTTTGCTCTATCAACTCATGAGTGTCATACTTTTTATGAATGGTTGTGTAAAGATATTTGTAGTTTTTTTCATAGGACCGGTCTAACGCAATAAGTTTATTAATATAATCCAACTGTTTATCTGTGTTCCCCAGTGAATCGTTATACTTGATAAGCAACTCATAAACATTTCTAAACTGTGGCTCTAAACTATTATCTTTATTATACTCCTTATCAATTTTCTCAAAATACTTAATGGCAACGTTCTGCTTTCCAAGGTTCCAGTATGATTTTCCGAGGTAGAATATTTCAGTTGCATGTCCCCATTGGTTATCATAAAGCTTAAGTGATTCTGTTAGTTTTTCAATTGCCCTTCTATAATCTTTACTAAAATACGCATCAGTGCCTTCCGAAGATATAAAATATGGTTTATATTGAAGTAATCCATTTTCATTTATATATTGAAAAGCCTCCTTCAACAATTTATCATTCTCATCAATTCGGCCAATCTTGGAATTAGTATCGATAATGCTCATTAGAGAATAGATGTAGTACATTTCATAATCCTTTCCAAGAGAGGTATTTGATAAGTTATTTTTAAAAAAAGTGACACACTCTCTTAACTCTTCGTTTGCCTCAGAATACAAACCCAAGTAAATTTTGTTTTGAGCTATGAAATACTTGCAATTATTTAAAATATATCCGTTATCATCATTAATTTTTGCAGCATTGTCATTAGCTTTTAAAACATCATCCAACGCACTTTGGTATTGTCCATTTGACATATTTACAATGCCACGGTTTAGATAGGCTTTTGCAAGTAATCTTTGGTCACCCGACCGCTGACTAACTATAATTGCACTGTCCGCATATTTTATATTTAATCCTTTATTTGAAAAGTTACTTGCATACCGATAAGCATAGACCAAAGCTTCCTGATTCTCATCTTTTTTTGCCTTTCTAAGATATAGCCTGATCATTTTCCATATCTCATTGGAATCATTATGTGAATTATCTATCTTTTCCTCAATTTGATTATAGGTCAATTCATCCTCCAAACGATTCTGAGCTCTAAAGTTCAAAACCATAAGAAAGACCAGTCCGAAAAAATATAACTTTCTATTATTCATCAGATTAAATAAAACTATTTTTAATTATTTTTTATAATTAACCTGTTCAACACCAAAATTACTGCTAATTTTTTAGAAATATCAGGATAACCCGGTTATTTTTTACAAACCCCCGGTTACTTTTTTTGGTTTTGCCCTTGATCCACTTTACATTTGTCCTATCAAACAATTGAAACTAATAACCGTGTTTATATATTTGTAATGTAACTAAAATAGTAAGCTATTATGAAAAAAATTTTATTCATCGCCTCTTGTATATTGCTTTTCGCTGCAGGATCTTGTAGACAGCAAGACGAAATGATTTCAATCGAAGATTCAGAAAATCTTCTAATATTAGAGAATGCAACTAGTGCAAATAGATCTGCAGACTCTACATCAACAAACATTCATAACAATTTGGATGGAGATCCAGTACCTCCGCCAAAAAGATAACTTTTAATATTTTTTTTTCATCATTTGTGTTAGCTCTTCTAATGTCGTGAGATATCGGAAGAGTTTTTTTATTTTTAAAATTGTCAAATTCACAATTTATGATTTTTAATTATATTTGTGGAAATCAACTTTCAATGCAAGAAACATATATTCAGACTCAGGAAATTTCCTTTGAAGATTTCAAAAAAAACATACTTGAAGATTATAAATTGGGGAAAATCTCCCGTGAAATGTCACTTCTTGGAAGAAGAGAAGTATTAACAGGTAAAGCAAAATTTGGAATTTTCGGTGACGGAAAAGAGTTACCACAACTTGCAATGTCCAAAGTTTTTCGCAACGGAGACTGGAGAAGTGGCTATTATCGCGATCAAACTTTTGCTTTAGCAATTAATGCTGTTAATGTTGAAAGTTTTTTCGCACAATTATATGCAGATACAAGTGTTGAACGTGAACCCGCTTCCGCAGGAAGACAGATGAATGGACATTATGCTACGCGTTCCCTTAACGAAGATGGAAGTTGGAAAAATTTAATGCAACAAAAAAATATTTCCTCCGATATTTCGCCAACCGCTGGCCAAATGCCACGACTTTTAGGATTGGCGCAAGCTTCAACTATTTTTAAAAGTGTGAAATTTGAAGGTTTGGAAAATTTCTCAAATAACGGAAATGAAATTGCTTTTGGGACCATAGGTGATGCATCAACAGCCGAAGGACACTTCTGGGAAACTTTGAATGCGGCTTGCGCATTACAAGTTCCAATGATTGTTTCTATTTGGGATGATGGCTACGGAATTTCAGTTCCTACGAGAAATCAAAGAGCTAAAGCCGATATTGCCGAAATGTTGAGTGGTTTTCAAAGAAAAGAGGGTGAAAATCAAGGATGCGAAATCATTCAGGTGAAAGCTTGGGACTACCCTTCCCTACTTAACGCCTATGCAAAAGCTGAACATTATGCGAGAAACGAATCAGTCCCTGTGGTCGTCCATGTTACTGAAGTTACTCAACCTCAAGGTCACTCAACTTCTGGGTCGCATGAAAGATATAAATCTGAATCAAGATTAAAATGGGAATCAGAGTTCGATGGTCTTGTAAAATTAAGAGAATGGATTCTGGATTATGCCGTTGAAATTGATGGAAGAGAAGAATATTTGGCGACTGTAGAAGAACTTGACAACATCGATAAAGAGGCAAAAAAAATCGTTAAAGACGGACAAAAGGTTGCTTGGGATGCTTATCAAAATGCTATCACCGAAATAAGAAATTCAATTTTACCATTGATCGAAAAACTTCAAAATAACCCTGAAGTTTCAGAAGAAATTCAGAAATTCAACAAATTGATTTCTGTTGCTAAGAAAGATATTTTCCATTTGGCAAGAAAAGTTCTGCTTTTAACAAGAGATAATCCTACAACGGAAAGACAATGGCTTCACAACAAACTTGATGAATTAATGGCCACCGAAAAGGATAATTACTCTTCTCACCTATACTCTCAATCTCAGTGGAAAGCTACAAATATTAAAGAAATTGCACCGGTTTTTTCTGAAAACTCAGAATTTGTGGATGGAAGAATGGTCGTCCGAAACAATTTTGATAAAATTTTTGAAAAATATCCTCAAACTTTAGTTTTTGGTGAAGATGCTGGAAATATTGGTGACGTTAACCAAGGATTGGAAGGTATGCAAGAAAAATATGGTGAAATGCGGGTTGCCGATACAGGAATTCGTGAAGCCACTATTTTAGGTCAAGGAATAGGAATGGCGATGAGAGGGCTTCGTCCAATCGCTGAAATTCAGTATTTAGATTATATTTTGTATTGTTTACAGGGAATGAGCGACGACTTGGCAACAGTTCAGTATCGTACCAAAGGTGGCCAAAAAGCACCTGTTATTATTAGAACCAGAGGACATCGCTTAGAAGGAATCTGGCATTCAGGTTCTCCTATGGCTGGAATTATTAATTTATCTAAGGGTATTTTGGTTTTAGTTCCAAGAAATTTAACTAAAGCAGCAGGTTTCTACAATACGATGTTGCAAAGTGATGAACCTTGCGTTATTGTTGAATGTTTGAACGGTTATCGTTTGAAAGAAAAGCAGCCAGACAATTTAGGTGAATTCACTGTTCCGGTTGGTAAAATCGAAGTCACCAAAGAAGGTAAAGACGTTACTTTGGTTACTTACGGTTCAACTTGGAGAGTCGTTATGGAAGCAGCTGAAGAATTAGAAAAATTAGGAATCTCAGCAGAAGTTATTGATATTCAATCATTAATTCCATTCGACTTAAGTCATGAAATAGCAGAAAGCGTAAAGAAAACCAATCGTTTGGTCGTAATTGATGAAGATGTAGAAGGAGGAACTTCAGCATTTATTCTTCAACAAATTTTAGAGAAGCAAAAGGCATTTAGATATTTAGATTCAGACCCATTAACCATTTCTGCCGAAAATCACAGACCTGCTTATGCAAGCGATGGAGATTACTTTAGCAAGCCAAGTACGGATGATATGATAGAACAAATTTATGCAATGTTTACCGAATCAAATCCAACGAAATTTCCGAAAATTTAATAAAAGCTTAATGATTTGTAATAAATTTAACGCAAAGATGACGCAGCATTTTTTTCATCAATTTGCTTTTCATGTTCGCTAAGGCGTTTTACTTAGCAAAAAAACTTGGCTAAACGTAGTAGCTTTGCGAACAAATTATGTTGCAAGTAGGTGTAAAACATTTTTTGCGTTCATGGCGTTTTGATTTTTTACATCTAAATCATATTAATTACTTTAAGATCACTCTTTTTTAGAGTGATTTTTTTTATTTTTAAAAATAATTTAGAATTTTTCCAACCTTATCCTCACCAATTGCATCTTTAATATAAAACCAACACATGAGTCATGAAGTATTAATAGGATGCAAAAATAAAGACCGCAACGCACAGCGACGGCTTTATGAAATATATGCAGGTAGACTCTACACCACTTGTAAACGCTACCTTAAGAGTGAGGAAGAAGTAGAAGAAGTCTTGGCCGACACTTTTTTTATCATCTTCAGCAAAATTCAGCAGCTTTCTAATCTTGATGTTTTTGAAGCTTGGGCAAAAAAAATTGCCGTGAATGAATGTCTTCAGTCACTCAGAAAAAAGCAAAAACTGAATATTTCCATTGAAGAAAATCACATCGGATCACAACTTACTGCGGTCCAAGATATTGGAAACAGCGAAAAAGATTTAATGTCGTTGCTTCAATTTCTTCCAGAAGGATGTCGAATGATTTTTAATCTTTTTGCGATTGAGGGTTATCCTCATAAGGAGATTGCAGAAATGCTTTCCATAACAGAGGGAACATCAAAATCGCAGGTGAATTTTGCAAGAAAAAAATTGCAAGAACTTCTACAATTACATTACGTGTAATCTTAATTCTAAAAAAATGGAAAATAATAATCAACATAAAATAGATCAACTTTTCAATGAAGAAAGTAAGTTGAACGAGGAAAATACAACCTTTCCTGCTTTCGAAAGGGTTTGGTCAAAAGCGGAACAAAAACTCGACGAAAAACCTAACAAAAAAAGAATCATCCCGATTTGGTTTCCTTATGGAATTGCAGCGAGTTTGATTTTGAGTTTAGGCGTTCTTTATTTTTATAATCGAAGTGGAGAAACATTACCAAATTCTCAGGAAACGATTGTTAAAAACTCTAATCAAGGTGAAAATCATTCAGATGAATTTGATATTCAAAAAGTGAATAGTACGATTAAAAAGAATATTGAAAATGAAGCAATTGCACAAAAATCAGATTCAAAGTCAAATCAAGATATTATCGCTTACGAACCACCACCAGTAGTTGCAGTAGCTCCAATCATTTTACCACCAGTTTCTGATAAAGTTGCTTGCAGTCTACCACCAGCAAATACTGAGGTTGCTTACGCATCCCCTTCTCCTCCACCAGCTGCATTATCCGCTTCAACAAGCAGAGAAAAAGTAATTGAGGGAGTTGTGGTAATGGGCTATGGAAAAGTAAAAAAATCAAAAGATGTTACTTCTTCAAGTGTTTCAATAAAATCTAACAAAGTAACATCAAAAACAAGAGTACTTAATGGCGCAGTTGCAGGAATTGCAATAAATTCTGGTGAAGGAAAACCAGGAAGCGACGTCATTATCAGAGGAATTTCAAGTTTAAAAAGTAGAACTTCACCTTTAATCGTAGTTGATGGAGTTCTATACGAAAATAGCACTCTAAACGCCATCGATCCCAATACAATAAAATCAATTAGTATTCTTAAAGATGCTGCTGCGACTTCAATATACGGCAATCGAGGAAGTGAAGGAGTAATTTTAATTGAAACAAAAAATCTAACAAGAAAAGAAAGAAAGGCACTAAAGAGGAAACTAAAGAATCCTATTGAAATTCCTTCAACCAGTAATACTGAAGAAGTAATAATAGAATCCCCTGAAAAAGTTGAAACTACACTTCCTGATTCAGGCAAATTAACAGCTGGAGAAGTCAATGATTTTTCTAAATGGAATTATTGGCAAGATGTCACAGTTCCCACATTGGATGAGTACAAAAAAACTTGGAACTTTTTTCCAAACAAAAGAGTTTCTGTACAATTGGTAAATGCCAATAAAAAGCCGATCGTTGGCAAACAAATCAAATTAATGAACGCCTCTAATAAGGTAATTTGGGAAAGTGTTTCAGATGTCTTTGGAAATGCTGAATTGTGGATTAATCCTACACTAAATGTAGCATCTGAATCTGGTCCATATTTCATCACGGATGAAAAAGGTAAAAAAATTGCAACCGATGTTAAAGAATTCAGTGAAGGAAAAAATATCATCAATCTTCAAGGCTCATGTTTAGAAAAAAGAGACTTAGATTTAGCCTTTGTTGTGGATGCTACAGGCTCTATGGGAGATGAAATCCAATATTTACAATCTGAACTTTTAGATGTTCTACAAAAAGTTGAAAATAAATTAGGTAATTCTACTCAAGTTCGTTATGGCTCAGTATTTTACAGAGATCATGGAGATGACTATATTACAAGAAAATTTGATTTTTCTGATAAAGCTGAAGACTTAATTGAGTTTATAAAAAAACAACAGGCAGCTGGCGGTGGTGACACACCGGAAGCGGTTGTTGAAGCTCTTCAAGCATCAATTGAAAATTTGCAGTGGAGTAATAAAAATTCGACAAAACTTTTATTTCTGGTCATGGATGCTCCTCCCCATCTGTCTAAGACTAATATTGACAAATTGTATTCACTTATCAAACTTGCTTCCCAAAAGGGAATTACCATTATTCCATTAGCTGCAAGCGATACAGACAAGCAGACAGAATATCTTATGAGGTCATTTGCACTCCTAACTAATGGAACTTACACATTTTTAACCGATGATAGTGGTATTGGGAATGACCATATCGAACCAACAATAGATTCTTATGAGATAGAAAAATTAAACGATTTGCTTTTACGCTTGATTCTCCAACGGTCAACCTTATCATTGTGTGAATCAGGAGTCAACTCTGGTTTTATCAATAAAAAATTAGAAAAAGAGTCCAACTCTGAGAAGAAATTGAACGTTGAGATTTATCCAAACCCAACCCATGGAAAAATCACCATAAAGTCACCTGAAGAGATTGATGAAATATATTTATACGACTCTGCAGGAAAGTTGATTATGAGAAAGGAAAAAGTTATGGACACAAATACCGAAATAGATATTACTTCTTATCCGCAAAGTATGTATCTCATGAGAGTTAAATCTGGCAAAACATGGGATACCTTTAAAATAATTAAACTTTAGTAAAATACAATAAAAATCAGGCTAATCTTCTTCGAAAATTAGCCTGATAAGTTGATTTTTTCTATCTTTAATACAAAGAAACACAAGTATGAAAGTTCATTTCTACTTCCTAATTTTATTTTTGATTACAGGAAATGTTTGGGCGCAGGATTCCGAATTGTATTACGGTGGTTATTTCTACAACAAGAAGAACAAAACTCAAAATCTCTTGAAAATCACCAACAAAAATGAAGGAAACTATGAATATACCGATGCATCTGGATATGCAGTTATTCAAGCGAAAATTAACGATACGCTCGTGTGGAACAATGGAGCCAATATAATTATTGTCCAACCTCACGCTCTCATAGAGCTCAAAAACCTTCTTGAAAGTCGTACACCGCGTGAAACAGCCAAAGAAATTTATTCCAAAGACTTTCGAAATGAGTTAAAAGGAGATAGTCTAAGGGCAATATCAAACAAACCCTATGATTTATCTTCTAACCATCCCTACCTTCATAAGAAAACCGATTTTAATAGCTATTCTTACCGAGTAAAACGGATTAAAAACAAAAAAGACTCGACCTATCTTATTAAGAATCAGAAAAACCTTAGTCTTACCGTTAGTGGCAACTATTCTGGGTTAACAGAGGTTGAAATTCCAAATGCACTGCCCAAACTTCAGAGTCAATATGCGCAGGGCCTTTCACAAAATGGACAGTTAGTTTGGACAAGTCCGTCACAAAACAATTACTTTAGCTACGGACCAGATATTTCGACCTTAGTATTTGATGGAGTATCCAACGAATTTGATAATAATGGAAATCTTGTTCCTATCCAGTTTGCTAAAAATCCAAGTAAAGTATATGACAATGTACTGCTAAAACCTTTAGTGAAATTTTCTAATTTTCTTAATATCAATTCTACTTATAGGACAGATGGGAACGAAAAAATTGGACTAAAACTCAAATTAGGTCAATCAAAAGAACCACTGTTTTTTATAGATCAGTTTTCTCGAGAAAACGAAATAGGAAGTAGCCTGAATCTTAATGTTTTGGAAACAAAAATTTTTATTCATTACCAATACAACGATATTAAGGCAACCAATTCTAATCGCATTGGTCTCTTTAATCGTATTTATCAAAACGCCCTAATAACACCAATTTCCTTTAATAATAGACAAAATATTTACCTTTCAAATAATAGTCAGAGGAGTTTTAATTCAAGTTTTGACAACCCATTTTTCTTATTGGAGAACAAGGATAAATATAATTTTAAATCCTATACAAATCGAGGGAGTCTAAGTCTGGAACGAAGATTTTTTGAAAATTTAAAAGTATTTGCATCTGGAAGTATAGAGACCATAGACTTCACCCATCATGATTATTACAAACTGACGGCAGCCTTTTTCCCTTCTGGGATTGAAAATTTCAGAAATCAAAGAAATGAGAGTAAAATAGCAGAAATTGGAGCTAATTATACTATTGAAGACTATAGTAATGAAATAGAACATTATCTGCAGGCCAAATATTTAGTCAACGATTTTTACACTCATATCAATCATACTTTATCCCAGAGCGATTACCTGTATCAGCGAACTACCAATGAATTGATCATCAATTATAAGCCAAAAATAGATTTTGATTCAGGAGAGATCAATTTGGACTTTACTAATAATTTTTATGGGTCTAATTCTGGAACAGAAAATCGGTATTGGTTACCAAAAGCATTTGGTGAAGTCAAGTTGGATGATATTTTTAACTGGAACAACGTTGCCGTTAATTTTTTTGGAGGATTTGCAAAAAACACCAAAGAGGCAAATTTTCAAAACTCTTATGCTTACTACGAAATGACGGAGCTACAGCCCGAAAATATTTTCACCTTCTTTCCTATTCATGAAATAGAAACATTTGATAACCTCAAAAACATCGACGAAACCGAGTGGAAAGCTGGATTCTCAGTTCAACCTTCATATAGGCTATCTTTCTCAGCAGAGTATTTTAATAGAAAAATTGATAATGATATTTTTCCCTCATGGTCAAATGGAATATTGTCTCTGGAAAATATGGCTAATCACACTTTGGAAGGGGTCGAAGCAAAATTTGAGATGAGAAGAATTAGACTTTCATATAGAAGTGATATTTACTTAACCAACAAAGTAAGCTTCTACACCTATCGAGACTTGGTTTCTCATGTTAAAAGTGGCTACAATTATCAACCTATTATCGGCTTCAGTGATGTATATCTTGGCTTGGTTGAAGGCGAAGCTTTGGGAAGTATTGTTGGGACTTCATATCTTAGAAATTCTAATGGAGATATTGTTATTGGAAGTGACGGTTTTCCAATCAAGGACAATAACATGAAGGTTATTGCCAACCCAACTCCTGATTTTAATATTAAACTAAATAATAGCCTCGAGTGGAGAAATCTACGACTGGACTTGGACTGGGAATGGCAAAAAGGAGGGAAAATATGGAACGGAACACAAGCTGCTCATGATTATTACGGACGTTCCCAAAATTCAGCTGACTTAAGAAATGTAACGAATTTTATTTTTACAGGTGTGGACTCCTCTGGAAACACCAACACTATCCCAGTGGATTTTTACAACCCTAATAATACAGTGTGGGAAAATCGATGGACTCGCTACGGCACCTCTGGAATTACGGAAGAATATATACAAGATGCAGATTACATTAAGTTGAACACTGCTTCTATATCACTTTTACTAAAGATCCAGCAACATAATGACTTTAAGATTACGGGAAGTGTTTATAACATTTTGCTTTGGCGAAAAAATGACGGAGTAGACCCTTCTCAAAATTTTTACAATACCAGCGGAAGAGTTTTAGATTACTTTAATCTTCCTGGATATACAAGGTTTGGATTAGGCGTTTCATTTGATTTTTAAAGAATTATGAAGAAGTTAATTTTAATATCAATATATCTTATTCTGGGATTTTTACAGACCGTCAATCTCAATGCTCAGAATATTACCACTGATTACGAAAAAGAGAAAGTATATCTCACCACCAATCATGTTTTTTACAAACCAGGTGAAGAAATTTTCTTTAAAATTTATGCTGTTAATGGATTGGACAATCGACCTACCATCAAAAGTAAAGTTGCACACGTTCAATTAATTACACCATCTGGAGAGGTTGCCCAAAATTTTACTTTTGAACTCAAAAATGGAACTGCAAAAGGAAGCTATTACTTTCCCGTTGACATCAAAGGCGGAATTTATAAATTGAAAGCTTTCACTAATTGGATGCAGAACGAAACGGAAAAAAATTATTTCGAAAAGGAGATCACCATTCAGAAATTTGTTTCACCAAGAATTCTGATGAAGCTGGATTTCCCCATGAAGGGCTATGGAGCAGGAAGCGAAGTTACTGCAGACTTTTCCATGAAAAGTCTTTCTAACAATCCAATTGCCTTTTACACTGGCATTTTTGAAATTTTTGTTGATGGTAAAGAACTGAAAACAGAATCCTTTGTCACCAATAAAGAGGGAAAATATCAAATTAAATTTTTCCTACCCAATAATCTAACCAGCACTGACGCCCTGCTCAATATCAAAGTAAAATACGATGGCTTCAATGAGGCAATTTCGAGAAATATACCCATCAGTTTCAACAATATTGATTTAAGGTTTTTTCCTGAGGGCGGAACTATGGTTGCAGAATTAGAAAATAATATCGCCTTCAAAGCATTGGATGAATTTCAAAAACCAGTGGATGTTTCTGGTGAAATCTTTAATTCCAATAATATAAGAGTAGCAACTTTCACAAGCTACAGGTTCGGAATGGGAGAATTTCTCTTTACACCTCAATCCAATCAAAAGTATTATGCTAAAATTATTGAGCCGCAAGGAAATAATCAAACCTTCTTGTTACCTTCCTTACAAGAAAGCGAATTAGTCTTACGAATTAGTGATGAAAACATTATAGTTGCTTCAAAAAATCCTAAAAGAATAAAGCTCGTTGGTTCTTTTAGGAATACTGAATTATTTTCAAAGGATTGGATGCTGCAAAAAGGAGTTAATGAATTGAAAATTCCAACTAATCTTTTTCCAAGTGGAATAGCAAGATTCACAATTTTTGACCAAAACAATACACCTGTTGCCGAACGAGTTACTTTTCTTAATGAAAACAAAAAACTTCATATCCAACTAAAACCAAACAAAAATTACTACCTACCACGAGAAAAGGTGGAAGTACAAATAGAAACCAAAGACGAAGACGGAAAACCTATCCCCTCTGATATTTCCCTAAGCGTTATTGATGACAAATTATGGACTTTTGCGGACGACAAGCAAGACAATATACAGTCTTGGTTATTAATGAACTCCGAATTGTCCGGAAAGATTGAGGAGCCCAATTTTTATTTCAAAAAAGAAGAGCCCCAAGCTAAAAAATTATTAGACTTATTGATGTTGACCAATGGATATCGATATTTTGAACTGCTTCCACAAGTCATCAAAAATAATAGGTATCAATATTTCCCAGAGCAATTGAATGGAATTTTCGGAATCATCACTGATGAAGATAATCTTCCTATAGAAGCAGATGTGTATCTTGTAGAAACCACCTACAGCGTTGCAGACAAGTCCAATCAAGTTGCCAAACAAACAACGAGTAAAAATGGTGAGTTCTATTTCAGTAACATCGATGGAAGTAAAACAAATAAAATTATTGCGCTCTCTAAAAAGCCAAAGCAAAAGTCAAAAATCAATATTCTATCTTACCAACTGAATGTTAATCCTTTATCTAACTCAAATAATAATACTCACTATAACGCTGAAGAAATTATAAAAGAAATTAAAGAAAAGCATGAAGAACGCCTCGTAGCTGAAAAAAGGAAAACAGAAGCTGAAAACCGCCCGAAAAACACTAATACGATAACTCCTTCCCGAAAAAATAAAAATAGTAACCGAAGTAGTAAAGACAGTGTCAGTCAGAAAAGAATTGAAGAAGTGGTTATATTGGGATATAGCAAATCTATAACAGCAAGTGCATCCATTTCTTCGGAAAGATTAGAAAACAGACCAAATATCAGTTTTCTTTCAATGTTAGAAGGTAAAGCTCAAGGACTCACTATTTCAGAAAATCACGAGAATCCAGGAAGTATTTCTGTTGTCATTAGAGGTGTGTCTAGTTTATCCGCAACACACGATCCTCTTTATGTTGTTGATGGCTTCTTGTCAAACGCAACCACATTCAGAAATTTGAATCCAAATCAAATTAATAGTGTAACGATTTTAAAAGATGCTGCTGCAACCACAATTTACGGAAGTAGAGCAGCAAATGGAGTTGTCATCATAGATACTAAAAACTCTAAAAGAGCTAAAATTAAGTTTGATGTGACTCCGGAAACTTACTACGCGACTACTACTATTAGAAATGACAGCCTTACTCAATTTTCTTATGCAAGACAATTTTCTTACCCCAAATACCAAAGTACTTCAACAGCGTATAGAATAGACTTTCGAGAAACCATTTATTGGAATCCTACCATACAAACCGATAAAGATGGAAAAGCAAAAGTTGAATTTTATAATTCGGATGCTAATACCACGTTTAGGGCGATTTCAGAAGGAATCTCTCATAATGGATTGGTAGGACGTGAAGAAAAAACGTATGCTGCACAAAGCCCAATCGCGCTTGATGCCAAAATCCCTCCATATTTAACAATGGGTGATGAGCCTAAAATTTCAACGGTAATTAAAAATAACACCAAGGAAACCAAAACTTTCAATCTACATGCCGTCGTTCCAAAAAAAGTCGAATTAGGGAAAATGGACACCTTAACTATTTTAAAACCTTTAGAAGCGAGAAATATTCTTATCCCGATATCCACAGGTCAAAAAGTGAGTTCTAATATCAGTATTTTGGTCAACGAAGGAAACGAACGCGAAACAACAATACTCCCCTTTAAAGTGGAGGAAAAAGGATTCCCCACTGAAATTGTGAAGATTAGTAGCAGAAATCAAACTTTAGATTTCGATATTCCAGAATTTATCCCTGGGACGCTTTCGGCTTCCATCAAAATTTTCGAAGATATCCAATCCAAAATGTTTGAAGATGTAGAAAGATTGAAAAAGAAACCTCATGGTTGCTTCGAGCAATTATCATCGACAATTTATCCTAACATTTTTATCCTAAATTACCAAAAATCACTTGGTAAATTAAGTGCACAACAAGAAAAAGAAGCCATTAAAAATCTTAAAAACGGATACGACAAACTCAACAATTATCAGCTGGAAGATGGCGGTTTTGGGTACTTTAGGTCATCTGTATCTCAAAAAGGATTGACTGCGTACGCAATTTTGGAGTTTACAGATTTAAGAAAGTTGATTAATATTAATCCTAACATTATCACCAAAGCAACCCAATTTCTGTTAGACCAAAGAACTGGGATAGGTACTTTCAAATCAAGTCATTCACCCAAAACAGCTTATGCAACACAACAATATTGGGCAGAACAAGCCTATGTTATTTATGCTCTCTCAAAGGTTGGTATCAAAGATGAAATCGAAATGGAATACCAAACTTCGATGAAACGAATACAAAACGTTCCAGATCTATATCAAATAGCACTTTTGATGAATACTGCATTAAATCAAGGAAAATCAAAAGATTTCGAAACATTAAAATTGAAATTTGAAACTGAGAAGGATAAAATCAATTCCAATAACTCTTGTGGATTTACAGGTTCAAGAGGAAGGTCTTTAGAGTCGGAAATATTGTCTCTCTATATATCCGCGCTAATAAAAAATGGAGAAACCGATAATCAAAAATTAGCTTCTTTGATTGATGAACTCAATATTAAAAACGGTATCCATGGCTTTGGATCGACGCAAGGAACAGTTCTTGCCCTTGAAGCAATGAGCCAATTTTACACTAAAAACAAAATCAATTTAACCAAAGATGATATTCCAACCTTTAAACTTAATGGACAAAATATCGAGATTCCAGCAATATTTGGCAGGGAATTAGACATCACCGAAAGACTTCAAAGCAATAACCAAATTCATGTCAAATCAAAATATGGACAAGGTTATCCTTATAAAATTGAATGGAAATACTACACGCTCGATCCGCCAACTAACGAAAATTCTGAGGTGAAGATTTCAACTCGGCTGTCAAAAGAAAACTGCAAAGTGAGTGAAATTAACAGAATGACAGTTGAAGTAAAAAACAAGTCATCCAATGACTTGCCGATGGTAACTGCCCAAATTGGGATTCCCGCTGGACTTTCCTTGCAACCAGAATTATTGAAGGATCTAATCACTAAAAAAATGATTTCTTATTACGAGATTTTTGACAATTATCTTGTGCTGTATTGGGAAGGTATGACTCCTAATGAAATCAAAACTATTCATATCGATATGAAAGCCGAATTCCCAGGAACTTACAACGGAAAAGCAAGTTCAGCATATCTTTATTACAATCCAGAAAACAAAGATTGGACTTACGGTAACAAAGTAATTGTTGAATAAAATTTGGCCTCGGAAAATTCAAAATAGTTGCTAACCTTTAAGAGTCGGTTTCTTCGAAACCGACTTTTTATTTACTTTTATACCAAATTAAAAGATGGAAAAACGCATTTTTGGATATGATGTAGTCCGTGCATTGGCAATTTTGTTGGTGCTGGTTGGGCATGTCTTGCATTATATTTACAATGGAAGTTATTCCTTTTTTTTATCATTTTTTAGCGGATTTTTGGGAGTCGAATTATTTTTCGTACTAAGTGGAGTGCTTATTGGCGAACTTCTGATTAAAGTATTTGATTCAGAAAACTATCTGCAGAAACTGAAAAATTTTATTTTACGAAGATGGTTAAGGACATTGCCACTCTATTTTGTGATGCTTTTGGTTTACTATTTTGGAAACCGAATCTTTGACTCGTCCTCATCTCCCGAAGTTCCACTTTGGAAATATGTATTCTTTCTTCAGAACTTTTTAAAAGTAGAACCAACTTTTTTTGGAATTTCCTGGAGCTTAAGTATCGAAGAATGGTTTTACATTCTTTTCCCTCTCAGTCTATTTGCGGTCAAAAAAATCGTGCCTAACATCTCAACTCGAAACCTTTTTTCAGTCGGGATAACGACCTTTTTGACTTTTTTCCTTGTGATGAGATACATCGCATATCCCGAAAATTCTTTCACTTTTTATGAAGGCGTAAGAAAAGTGGCATTTTTCCGATTTGACGCCATCGCTTACGGAATTCTTGCGGCTTTGGGATTTCACTATTTAGCCTCAAAAATAAAAACACAAAAAAACACTCTACTTATATTAGGAATCTTAATTCTCGCTTTTAATCAATACCTCATTTTCAGGAATAATTACAGCAATCTCTACTATTTCAACACTCTATATTATTCAGTACTTGGTTTGGGATTAACGATGCTTTTTCCATTTTTCAAAGAAGTTTCGTATAAAGAATCACCCGCAAAAAATACGATTGTCTTTATTAGTAAAATTTCTTACTCACTTTATTTGGTTCATTGGATGGTTTACAAAGTCATGGAACTTTCATACTTCGACACGATTCCAAATAGTATCAAATTCATACTATTTATGGTAGCAACATTTGGTTGCTCCTACTTGACGTATAGGCTCATTGAAAAACCCTTTATGGAGTACAGAAAAAGATTTAAATAATTTTATTTTCAATAAATTTTGAAAATTCAGAAATTTAAATTACATTTGTACAAGAAATTTAATTCAAACTAAAATGAAACTCGACGAAGCCAAAGAAAAATACATCCAAACTTGGGGAACATTTGCTACCAATTGGGGAATTAACAGAACGATGGCGCAAGTGCATGCTGTTCTTTTGGCTGAAGGAAAACCGCTTTCCACAGATGAAGTGATGGAAAAATTACAAATTTCCAGAGGTAATGCCAATATGAATCTTCGAGACCTTATTAATTGGGGAATTGTAAAAAAAGAATTGGTGAAAGGTGACCGAAAAGAATATTTCGTGGCTGAAAAAGATGTTTGGTTTCTTTTCAAACAGATTACCAAGGAGCGCAGAAAACGAGAGATAGAACCTGTGGTTGCATTTTTGGACGAACTTAAAAATATTGAAGACAATCAATCCGAAGAAGCACAAGAATTTATCAAATTAATGGACGATTTCGGAAACGTAACAAGCAAAATTAATAATATTATGGATCTCGCTATCAAAAGTGATGACCATTGGTTGGTTGGCAAAATCACCAACTTATTGAAATAAAAAGGAGAAATCCTTTTTTTATTTCAATTTAATTTTCAAAAATTCCTGAAAATATAAAAATTATAAAATGTTTAATATCCTGTCATATATAATTTATTTTTCAATAAGTACACCCGTCATCGTCTACGTAGGATGGAAATGCTTTACAGCTGGGAAAATATATCTTTTGGAACTTTTCAGAGACATCAGTATTTGCAACGCTGTTAATAAAATTCTATTAGTAGGATACTATCTTGTCAATATTGGATATGTCGCTGTCTCCATCTCTAACTGGGGCATTATTTCCAGCTACGAAGATTTGCTGACTGTTCTTGTCAGACATTTATCTGTTATACTGCTGATGATTTCGGTTTTACACTACATTAATATCATCTCCCTCAATGTTTTGCGAACAAAAATAATTTCAAACTTTAAATAATAC
>NZ_JBYVEB010000053.1:0-22165 GCF_058117085.1 Chryseobacterium sp. CG10_8
AACTTTATCAAAAATTCTAACTTGGAAAAACGCAGTGTAGAAATCGTTGTCCTTTCGGACATTCATTTGGCTTCTTACGGGTGTCATGCGACGGAATTGGTGGCTTATCTCAAAACCATCAATCCAAAGCTATTAATTCTCAATGGTGATATAATTGATGGTTGGGCTTTTTCCAAAAAGTATTTTCCCAATTCTCAAATGGCAGTTCTGAGTGAGTTCTTCAAAATGATGAAAAACGGAACCAAAGTGGTCTATATCACAGGGAACCACGACGAATTTCTCAGAAAATATACCGATTTGGAGATGGGAGAACTTTTCTTGACCGACAAATATCTTCTAGAAGTTGATGGTAATAAGCATTGGTTTTTTCATGGAGACATCTTTGACCACACCACCAAGGGAGGAGCGAAGATAATTGCTAAAATTGGTGGATTGGGTTATGATTGGTTGATAGTTGTCAATCGTGGAATTAATTGGTTCCTACAACTTTTGGGTCGTCCAAAGGTTTCTCTTTCCAAAAAAGTGAAGAATTCTGTTAAAAAAGCGGTGAAATTTATTGCTGATTTCGAAGAAAAGGCGATTGAACTAGCGATTGATAACCATTATGATTATGTGATTTGTGGACATATCCATCAGCCTGCGGATAGAATAGTGCAAAAAAATAAAGGCTCTGTGCATTATCTCAATTCCGGGGATTGGATAGAAAATCTCTCTTGGCTTGAGTATCAGGATAAAAAATGGACACTTAATTATTACAGTGAGAAGAACTTTGATAAACCAGAAATAGAACCTAACGATATTTCTGTGAATATCAATGAGCTCATTCATCCAACTGTTTTTTCGAATATCATCGAAAGAAAAATCAAGTAGCATTATTGATAATCGTATAATAATAAAAGCCGAATCATAATCAGATTCGGCTTTTTATTTTTATCAAAGAGAATTTCCTATTGTCCTACTGCGGCTGAAGGATTAGAAATTTCAATAGGGTTGTTTCTTTCTTTTATTTCTTTAAGAAAGCGCTCGCGCATTTCTTTCATTCGTTGAGGGTCAGGTTGTCCTCCTCCAGCAGGGCCACCTCCACCACCACGACCACCACTTGGTGGAGGAGGAGCAGAAGTTGTTCTGTTATTCATAAATGTTTCTGGGTCTTTATTGAAAGCGGCTAACTGTTTTTCAAAAGCGGACCTTTTTACTTTAATAATATTTCCTCTTGATTCAAATGATGCAGGTTCTGCAATTTTTTTGGTTTCCTTAAGGTCAAAACCGTAGTCTCCTGTCGAATCTTCAATTTTAACAATTAACCCGGGTAATCCAGAGAACTTGTAGGGACCATCTTGGAATGGAATATCCATGGTGAACCAAGCTGTCCATTTTCTCCCCGCAAAATCACCTTCTGCTTTCTGAACTTTGTAATCTCCAATGTTGGTGGTTTCGGGAAGAATTTGCCAATCAATTTTTCGATCTTCAGGATATTGATATTGATCTCTTGCGATTCTTTGCTTGAAGGTAATCGTTTGATCCGCATAATCCTTCTGTACAATATAATCTATTTTGGATCTATAATTTTCCATTTGAGTACGATCGAAGTTTCTGGTCTGTCTCATACGGTCCATCAAAGAGTCACGTTTGAAATTGTTCTCAGAAAAGAATATGGATCCTTCAGGCGAAATATCAAGATAAGCGTTCTCTTTGGTGATGTCAGCTTTCTCCGTGTTAAGCTTCATGCTCGATTCATAGATAAAGCGACTAGTCTGTGCAAAAGACCATTGTGCAAGTGCTAGACAAGACAACAAAATTATTTTTTTCATACTACGATTTTGTTTTTAGACATCAAATTTATTGCAAAGTTAAAGATCTTCAATCATAATAATAGTTAAAATAAAATTTCAAATTTGAATAGCAGTTATATTGTTCGTACTTTTGCAATTCAAAATCATTCTAAATAAAAATAAAGATGATCAAAGTTTCAGATTTAGCAAAAGCAAAAGCGGTTCAGTTGATGACGGAAGACGGATTCAATGCAGAGACCGATTTTATACGTGTGGGTGTGAAAAGTGGTGGTTGCAGCGGTTTGGAATATGTTTTAAAATTCGACAACCAAAAAACAGAAACCGATCAGGTTTTTGAAGATAATGGTATTAAAATTTTAGTGGATAAAAAATCCATCCTATATCTTGCTGGAACAACATTAGAATTTTCCGGAGGGTTGAACGGAAAAGGATTTGTATTTAACAACCCGAACGCATCCAGAACTTGTGGGTGTGGAGAATCGTTCTCTCTATAAATTAAATGATTAAGAGATTTAGAAATTAGAATATTAAGAAATTATGACTGTTTCATTTGAAGAGTTTCCGATATATAAGAAAACCATTTCGTTCACAGTTAAGATTTTTAAACTTCTTGAAAATGAAAATTTAAATAAAGAGTTTTCACTTAAAGACCAGCTGAAAAGAGCAACTCTATCAATATCCAATAATATTGCTGAAGGCTCTGAATATGGAAGCAATAAACAATTCATAAGATTTCTCTGGATAGCAAAAGGTAGCTGTGCCGAGGTAAGAAATATGTTATTTGTTTTGTATAATTTAGGAAAAATTAACGAGCAAACTTTCCACTCTCTCAACGAGGAATGTTTAGAAATAACCAAGGAAGTTTACCATTTCATAAAATTTTTGGAAAAGAGTCATTTAGATAAAAATTAATTTCTAAATCTCTGAATTTCTAAATTTTAAAAAATAGTATGAAGAAGTACACCGAAGACGATTTACGAGAAGACCTGAAAACCAAAGAATACGAAGCGGGGTTTTACACCGACATTGAGTATGAAGATTTTCCTACGGGTCTTAATGAAGATATCATCCGAATGATTTCCGATAAAAAAGGAGAACCAGATTGGATGACCGATTGGCGTTTGGAATCTTTCCGAATTTGGCAAAAAATGGAAGAGCCTAATTGGGCAAATATCCAATATGAAAAGCCTGATTTTCAAGCCATAAGATATTACGCGGCACCGAAACAAAAAGCTGAACTTCAAAGTTTGGACGAAGTTGACCCGGAGTTATTGAAAACCTTCGAAAAATTGGGCATCAACATCGAAGAACAAAAGCGTTTGGCTGGAGTAGCTGTCGATATTGTAATGGATTCGGTTTCTGTGAAGACCACTTTCCAAGAAACCTTAAAGGAAAAGGGAATTATTTTCTGTTCCATTTCTGAGGCTATCAAAGAATATCCTGATTTAGTTAAAAAATACATCGGAAAAGTAGTTCCAAGAGGAGATAATTTTTACGCAGCGCTCAATTCAGCGGTTTTTTCTGATGGAAGTTTTTGCTACATTCCAAAAGGCATCAGATGTCCGATGGAATTATCCACTTATTTCCGAATCAACCAAGCTGGAACAGGTCAGTTCGAAAGAACTTTGGTTATTGCAGATGAAGGAAGTTATGTTTCTTACCTTGAAGGTTGTACTGCTCCTGCTCGTGACGAAAATCAGTTACACGCAGCGGTAGTGGAACTCATTGCAATGGACAATGCTGAGATTAAATATTCAACCGTACAAAACTGGTTTCCAGGAGATGCAGAAGGAAAAGGAGGCGTTTATAACTTCGTGACCAAAAGAGGAATTTGTGAAAGAAACGCAAAAATTTCTTGGACTCAGGTTGAAACAGGTTCTGCTGTGACTTGGAAATATCCAAGTTGTATCTTGAAAGGTGACAATTCGGTAGGTGAATTTTATTCAATAGCGGTGACCAATAATCATCAGTATGCAGATACAGGAACCAAAATGATTCACATTGGTAAAAACACCAAGTCCACGATTATTTCAAAAGGAATTTCAGCAGGAAAATCGAATAATTCATATAGAGGTTTGGTTAAAGTAATGCCATCCGCAAAAGGAGCGAGAAATTTTTCTCAGTGTGATTCACTTTTGATGGGTAATGAATGTGGAGCGCATACGTTTCCTTACATAGAAATCAAAGACCCAACTGCACAGTTAGAACACGAAGCTACAACTTCAAAAATTGGTGAAGATCAAATATTCTACTGCAACCAAAGAGGAATTGACACCGAAAAAGCAATCGCATTAATTGTCAACGGATTCAGCAAAGAAGTCTTAAACAAACTTCCTATGGAATTCGCTATTGAAGCTCAGAAATTATTGGAGATTTCCTTAGAAGGAAGCGTTGGGTAGGATTTAAACGCAAAGGCAAACTAAAGCTTTTTTAACTTTGCCTGAAAATATTTTAAGAAAAACAAAGACGTTACACTTTACATCGTAAAACTAAAACAATAGTATTTCAATAGTAAGCAAAGCGACTTGGTATATCTTAAAAAGAGGAGAATTTAAATTAACTTGTCTATCATTGCGTTTGATGAAATTTAATAGAGAATATAGTTTACGATAAATAGAGCAAAATGACCGAAAACGAAATATCAAAAATTGTTTTTGAATGTGGGTTGAAAATCCATAGAAAATTAGGTATTGGTCTTTTAGAAAGTGTTTACGAAACTTGTTTGGTTTATGAACTTGAGAAGTCTGGATTAAAAGTCGAAAGACAAAAGTATCTTCCAATTCACTACGAAGAAGTGAAGATTGAAAATGCCTTTAAAATGGATATTTTGGTTGGAGAAAAAGTAGTCTTAGAAATTAAATCAGTAGAATCTTTAAATAATTTTCATGCAGCACAACTGAAAAATTATTTAAGATTGGGAAATTATAAATTGGGAATGTTGTTGAATTTTAATTCTCAACTTTTCAAAACTGGAGTAAGAAGAATCGCAAACGGATTGGATTAAAATTGTATTTCAATGATTCAGCGTTAGCGACTTTGTTTACCTTTAAAAAATAGTATTTCGGTTAAACTTTTTGTTTAAACTTGCGATAAAAATAATAGAATAAAAATTTAAGATAAAATAATGCTTAAAATTAATAATTTAAAAGCTCGAATCGAAGATGGCGCAGAAATTCTGAAAGGAATTAATTTAGAGATAAAACCAGGTGAAGTTCATGCGATTATGGGTCCAAATGGTGCTGGAAAATCAACACTTTCTTCTGTGATTTCAGGGAAAGAGGATTATGAAGTAACCGATGGAGAAATCATTTTTGAAGGTGAAGATATTATTGAAGATGCACCTGAAGAAAGAGCGCACAAAGGAATTTTCCTTTCGTTTCAGTATCCTGTAGAAATTCCGGGAGTTACGGTGACCAATTTCATCAAAGCAGCGTTGAATGAAACGAGAAAAGCAAAAGGTTTAGAAGATATGTCTGCAAAAGAGATGTTGGCTTTGATTCGTGAGAATTCTGAAAAATTGGGAATTAAAAAAGATTTCCTTTCTCGTTCTTTGAACGAAGGATTTTCCGGTGGAGAAAAGAAACGTAACGAAATTTTCCAAATGTTGATGTTGAATCCTAAGTTGGCGATTTTGGACGAAACCGATTCAGGTTTGGATATTGATGCTTTGAGAATTGTTGCGGATGGTGTTAATTCATTCAAAAATGAAGGAAACGCTGTACTTCTTATTACCCATTACCAAAGATTGTTAGACTATATTCAACCAGATTTTGTTCACGTTTTGGCAGATGGAAAAATCATCAAAACAGGGGACAAAACCTTGGCTTTGGAACTGGAAGAGAAAGGTTACGACTGGCTTTTGAATTAGATTTTAAGTTTTAGAATAAACATAGCATTGTCATTGCGAGCGAAATGCAATGGAGCGTGGCAATCCAAAAAAGATTGCTTCGTCGTTCCTCCTCGCAACGACAAACAAAAAATTAATATTTATGTCATTATTTGACCAAATAGAACAACAAAAATCTTCTCTTTCCGGTGAGAAATTAACCGCTTTGGAGCAATTCCTTAGTCAAGGTTTTCCTACCAAGAAAGATGAAGAGTACAAATACACCAACCTCAAGGAAATTACTGAGAAGGATTATAACTTTTCACCAAAAGAATCGCACAACATCACCAAAGCTCAGTTGGACGAATTGCACTTGGGAGAAGAACACTTCGATTGGATTGTCTTTGTGAATGGAAAACTTCATAAAGAACTGTCTAAAATTTCAGTTGAAAACATTGGATTCTTAACACTGAATCATTTCTTTGCCAACGAAAAGTATGAAGCACTTCAAAAGGATTATTTCAATCAGATAGCTTCTAAAGATTTAGCTTTTTGTCAATTGAACTTTGCTTTGAGACAAGACGGATTTTTTCTACATGTTCCAAAAAACACGGTCATTGAAAAACCAATTCATGTGTTTTATCTTTCTCAAAATCAAGAAGAAAACACATTTTACAACACCAGAAATTTATTGATTGTTGAAGAGGGAGCAAAAGTAGAAGTAATCGAATCTCATCATAATTTTGACCAAGATTTCGTGTTCACGAATTCGGTGACAGAAATTTTCGCAGGTAAGAATGCAAAAGCTGATTGGCATAAATTGCAAAATGACAGCGACACTTCTTATTTGGTAGACCATACGTTTGCAAAGCAGGAACGTGACAGTTTGGTGACGGTTAATACGTTTAGTTTTGGTGGAAAATTGGTGAGAAATAATTTGGATTTTATTCATAATGGAGAAAATATCAACTCTTTTATGAACGGAATTACCATCATCGGAAACCAGCAATTGGTTGACCATCACACTGCTGTTCATCACAACCAACCGAATTGCGAAAGCTACCAAAATTATAAAGGAATCTACAAAGACCAATCTCACGGTGTTTTCAATGGAAAAGTTTTCGTAGATAAAATCGCACAAAAAACCAACGCTTATCAACAGAATAACAATGTGTTACTGAACGAAGGCGCAACGATAGACACCAAGCCTCAGTTAGAAATTTTTGCTGATGATGTGAAATGTTCTCACGGTTGTACTGTTGGTCAATTAAGTGACGATGCACTATTTTATTTGAGAGCAAGAGGAATTTCTAAAGATAAAGCTCAAGCTTTATTATTATATGCTTTTGCCAACGATGCGATGCAAAATATTGATATTGAGCCTTTAAAGTTAAAAATTTCAAAATTATTGGCTGAAAAATTAGAAGTAAGTATTGATTTCTAAGTTTTAGGATAAAAGAAATTCATCTTCTATTGCTAAAAATTTTATTAATTTTATTGCGATAATTTACAGAATAGATTGTTTTACAATATAAAAACAAAGGGTTAAATTTATCATTTAGCCCTTTTTTGTTTTTACAAAACCATCATAATCACTGTTTTAAATCTAATTCTCATGTTTCAAAAAATATTTCCCATCTCATTAATAGCGCTAACTTTTTCGATTATTTCATGTAAAAAGAGTGATAAAAAAAGTTCAGATGAATCTTTAGTATTATTGGATTCGATTGCGAATCAATACTATGAAGGCTATTTGAAGATGCATCCACTGGAAGCGACTTTACAAGGAGACAAACGCTTTAATGACCAACTTCCAATTGATATTAGTTCTGCTGAAATTTCTAAAGAAATTGCCTTTTACAGCGACACTCAAAAGAAATTGGAACAATTGGACTACGAATCTTTACCAGATGATAAAAAGGTGGTTTACGATGTTTTGGATTATACCTTAAAAGATAAAACCGAGCGTTTTGCCTACCATCCAGAGTTTATTCCATTTACACAATTTGGAGGTGTTCCTCTTGATTTCCCTGTTTTAGGAAGTGGAGAAGGAGCGCAACCTTTCGAAACCGAAAAGGATTATGACAATTGGCTTCGCAGAATGGAAAAATTCCCTCAATGGATGGATACCGCGATTGCTAACTTTGAAATGGGAACGACTAAAGATTTTGTACTCCCTAAAAAACTGGTGGTGAAAATGGTGGGCCAAATGAAGGCTGATGAAATTACCACTTCGGATATGTCCAAGAATATTTTCTTCGGCCCGATAAGAAAGTTTCCAGCTAACTTTTCTGAAGCACAAAAAAAGAAATTTACCACTTTGTACAAAGATGCGGTGACAAAAAAAGTGATACCTGCTTATGTTAAAATGGGAACTTTTTTAGAACAAAAATATTTGCCTCATGCCAAAGAAGAATCTGGCTATTTTGCATTATCAGGTGGAAAAGAAGCTTATAATTTCTATGTTAAAAGTTGGACAACGACCAATTTAACACCAGAAGAAATCAATAAATTAGGCGTTGAACAGGTTGAAATGCTTCGTGCTGAAATGGAGAAAGTTAAAGTACAAGTGGGATTCCAAGGAACGTTGGAAGAGTTTCTAACGCATGTGAAGTCTGACCCCAAAGCAATGCCTTACAAAACATCAGCGGAAGTTATTACGGCTTTTAATGATATTTTGAAAAAGATTGACCCGAAGCTGAAAACGCTTTTTAATAACGTTCCGAAAACAGGATTTGAAATTCGCCAAACCGAAAAGTTTCGTGAAGCCACTGCAAGTGCCGAGTACATCCAAGGTACGCCTGACGGAAAAAGACCGGGGATTTTTTATATTCCACTTCCTGACCCGACCAAATTTAATGTAACCAGCGGAATGGAATCTCTGTTCTTACATGAAGCAATTCCCGGACATCATTATCAGGTCTCTTTGCAACAGGAGAATACTACGATTCCAAAATTCATGCGATTCGGTTGGTTTGGAGCTTATGGAGAAGGCTGGGCTCACTATTGCGAAACTCTTGGACCAGAATTGGGATTGTACACCGATCCGTACCAAAAAATGGGTTATTTGAGCGATCAAATGCTTCGTGCCGTAAGATTGGTCATCGATACGGGAATCCATACTGGAAAAATGACAAGAGAAGATGCGATTAAATATTTCCTCAATAATGTGGCTTATGATGAAGCTGGAGCAACTGCCGAAGTAGAACGTTATATGGCTGTCCCAGGTCAAGCGTGTTCGTATAAAGTGGGGTCTTTACATATCAGAGATTTGAGAAACAAATACTCTAAAGAATTAGGAAGCCAATTTAATATTGCAAAATTCCATGATGAAGTCTTGAGTCAAGGTTGTCTTCCTCTGTCTGTTTTAGATAGAAAAATGGAGAACTGGGCGAAGAATCTGAAGTAATAGATGCTTATTTTATTTCCAACATTTTTGTTATAAAATCGTTGTCTCCTTTTCCTCGCGCAGGAGAATACTCGCGACCGTAGAAAATAATTTGAAGATGAATTTTGTTCCATAGCTCTCGTGGAAATAGTTTTTTGGCGTCTTCTTCGGTTTGTTGGACATTTTTACCGGAGGTAAGTTTCCATTGTTTCATCAATCTATGGATATGAGTGTCAACAGGAAAAGCAGGGACTCCAAACGCTTGACTCATCATTACAGACGCAGTTTTGTGACCAACTCCAGGAAGAGCTTCTAATTCTTCAAAAGACTGAGGCACAATTCCATGATGTCTTTCGAGCAGTAGCATAGACATGTTTTTCAGGTTTTTTGCTTTGGTGTTAGAGAGACCGATTTCTTTGATCAATTCTTTGATTTCAGAGACTTCTAATTTTGCCATGTCTTGAGGATTTCCAGCAACTTTGAAAAGATGAGGAGTTACTTCATTGACTTTTTTATCAGTCGTTTGTGCGGAAAGGGCAACTGCAACCAAAAGTGTAAACGGATCAGAATGCTCTAAAGGAATTGGGGTTTCGGGATAACATTTTTCCAGTTCTCGAATGATGATTTCTGCCCGTTGTTTCTTGTTCATATTTTAAGTAAATTTCAACAAAAATAAAGATTATGCTAAAAGTAGGAGATGCTTTACCCAATTTTATTAGTGTAAATCAAGATGGAGAGGAAGTAAAGTCTTCTGATTTTCTTGGTAAAAAATTAGTCGTTTTCTTTTATCCGAAGGCCAGTACACCAGGATGTACAGTGGAAGCGTGCAACCTTAATGACCATTTTTCTCAGCTTAAAAAAGAAGGATATCAGTTGGTCGGAATTTCAGCCGATCCTGTGAAGAGACAGAAAAATTTCCATGCCAAATATGGGTTTCAGTATGATTTGTTGGCGGACGAAAATCTTGATATTATTAATCAGTTTGGTGTTTGGCAGCTCAAAAAATTTATGGGCAGAGAGTTCATGGGAATCGTAAGGACCACTTTTGTTTTTGATGAGAAGGGCATCTGTACCAGAGTTATCGAAAAAGTTAAAACGAAGGAAGCGGCACAACAGATTTTGGAGGAATAGTCATGATTATAAAAAAAATAAAACTCTTCCCAAAAGGAAGAGTTTTTTGTTATGTCTAAATCAAGAGGATCTAATTAATAGTTCTTTCTCATGCTTTTAAGCTGCTGTTTACGAGCTTTTTCTCTCATTTCTTTTGCTTTTTTAGCATCCTCTTCTTGCTTCAGCTTGGCGTCTTCCATCTGTTTTTTGACGGCCTCATTATGAGGGTTGTTAGCGCACGTTTTTTCGTAAACCTCTTGATATACTCCAAGATTCTTTTCTTCGGTTACGCTACCTGTTTTTTTGTCTACGTTCACAACAAAGTGCGAGTTTTGATATGGACATTTTTCATTGGTAACTTTGCCAATTTCAATTTGGAAAGAAGTAGTATTGTCTTTGAAGTTTCCGGCATAATCTTTATACTCACCATCGTACTTGTATCCGTTCAAGATTCCAGCTAATATGGCTTCTTCTCCGCTATCTATACTTCCAATAAAAGTCTTTAGAGATTCATTATTAGTAATATACTCTACTTTATTTCCTTTTTGAAAAACGATATAGTAAAAGTCTTCATTTGATGGATTAAGTTTGAATCCGGAAGTCTGTGGGATATAGCTAATTGTTGTTCCGTCAGTTCTTACAACAGTATCTTTTCCTTGGTCTTTGTTAATTAGGATCCAAGAATCTACAGGAATAGGAGAGATATCGAAAAGAATTTGTCTTTCTGAAAGTACTTTTGCCTTTTCTTGTCCAAAGAACAAAGCCGAAGAAGCGATGAGAAATAGACTTATGATGTTTTTCATAGTTCAATATTGATATTATACTACAACAAAAATTTAACCAAAATATTGTCTATCTATTTCTTAGGTTGTAGAAATTATTTTTTAGATATATTTATCTCCTTTTTTCATGTTCTTTATGTCTTGAACATAGTCTTTAATCAACTGGTCGTTCTCACGAGGACAGATGAGCAAGGCTTTGTCAGTATCAATGATGATATAGTTTTTGAGACCGTCGATGACTGCTGCTTTATTTTTTTTGATTCTCACAATGTTTCCTTTTGCATTATGAGAAATTACGTGTTTCGCATTAATTGCATTTTTATTTTCGTCCTTTTCGGAGTTTTCATAAACCGAAGTCCATGTACCCAAGTCACTCCATCCCAAATCAGCAGGAATAACATATACATTTTCAGCTTTTTCTAAAATTCCGTTATCAATGGAGATTTTAAGAACTTTTGGGTAGATGATTTCGATGCATTCATCTTCACTCTTTGAGTTGTAATTGCACGAACCGAATTCCTGCACCATTTCTGGAAGATAGGTTAGGAAAGCTTTGTAAATTGACTTTACATTCCACACAAATATTCCAGCGTTCCAAAGAAAGTCGCCACTTGCTAGAAAGGATTTTGCAAATTCTAGATTTGGCTTTTCCGTGAATGTTTTCACTTTATAGATTTCATCATTTTTCTTTTCGCTAAACTGAATATATCCATACCCTGTGTCAGGACGAGTTGGGGTAATTCCTAATGTAATGAGGTAGTCATTTTTCGATGCAATATCAAAGGCTAATTCAATTTTTTCTAAGAAAGTTTTTTCTTTCAGAATCAAATGGTCAGCTGGCAAAACAACAATATTTGCATCAGGATTTTTTGCTGCAATTTTATTAACCATATACATATTACATGCGGCAGTATTTTTCATTGCAGGTTCTCCAACAATTTGATTTTCTGGAATTTCTGGAAGTTGGTTTCTTGACAATGCTACATACTCCTTATTGGTAATTACATAGATGTTTTCCACAGGAACGACATGTCGGATTCTATCAAAGGTCTGTTGAATCATCGTTCTGCCGGTTCCTAAAATATCTTGAAATTGTTTTGGAAACTTTTGAGTACTCATTGGCCAAAAGCGGCTTCCTATTCCGCCTGCCATAATGACGCAGTAATTATTTGATTCTGACATTCTTAATTTGATTTAGTAACTTTAGCTAACGGATGAATTTTGTACTGTCTTCCGTTTCGTGTATCGGTACAAAGATAATTTTTTTTAACTTTTCCGTTCATTCTAAACTTTAAATTTCGAAAAATAAAATGCTCTCCAGGCTGTAAGTCTTCAAGATAACAAGAGCCGTCCTCAAATGTATCGTAACGAAAATACTTTACTAAATCTGGACTCGCCATGAAATTGGCTTTTGGGGCTTTGGAGAATTTTAAGATAATTGGTTGAAGGTCGGCGGAGTAGATAGAGATGCTTTCCAGAAGCATCATTCTAAAAGTCAACTTCCATTCTTTACCATGCGAAAGAATGCGTCTTCCATAAGTCTCAAATGCCATCAAATGAGCCAATTCGTGGGTGAGGACAAAGAAAAACAACTCTTCGTCAAGGTCAGAATTAATGGTTATTTGATGGCTGTTATCAGGAAGTCTTCGGTAGTCTCCAAGCTTTGAGCTTCTTCCTTTGGTAATTTTTAGATGAATAAAATGCTCCCCAAACCATTTTTTAAGAAATGGCTCTGTGTTATTTGGTAAATATTGCAATAAGAGTTGGACGCTCATTCTTGTCGCTGAAAAATTTTCTGCAAAATAAGCAATTTACAATGTAATTGGTAAACCAGAATAGAAATCAATCAGTTTCAAGCTAAAAAGATAATTGTATTTTGCTTGAGCAACGGTTCCTTGTGCATTGGCGTAATTATTTCTAGCCACATTTAGATCATAAATAGTACTTCTACCTGCATTATAACTTTTCTCCGCAAATTCTAGTGCCAATTTTGAACTTTTTTCGGCTTCAACAGCAGCAAGATATGTTTCGTAGTTGCTTTCAGCATCAAATTGAGCTTTTTGAACGTTTTGAATCAAAGTTTGCTTCTGTTGTTCCATCGAAGTTTTTGCAATGTCCTCATTGATTTTGGATTGTTCCACTTGTAAGCGAGTAATTCCTTTGTTGAAGATAGGGACACTAACGTTAAGACCCGCTTGTTGAGAAAAATTGTCTTTGTATTGCGCCAACATTGCTTTGTCTCCACCAGCATTAAGATAATCATAGTAGACAGAGCCTATTCCAAGCGTTCCCGAAATAGTGGGATAAAATGAAGTTTTTGCTACTTCAGTTTGAGTTTCTGCAGATTTAATTCTGGACTCAGCAGCTTTAATTTCGGGTCTGTTAGTATATGCGTCGTTAATCAGTTGTTCTTCATCATACAAAGGGGCATCGACAGGTTTTCCAATGGCTACATCTTCGATATCAAATCCTTTGTAATCTTCCATTCTTAACAGCTGTGATAGATTGAAAAGGCTTCTAGAAACATTAATTTTTGATGTGGTAAAATTCTGCTTTTCTCGCGCTAAAGCCGCCTCAGCTTCTGCTAAAATTGTTTGAGGAGTAGTGCCTACTTCTGTAGTGATTTTTGCTCTTTCATACGATTTTTGTGCATTTTGCATTGCACTTTCGGATATTTTTACAATTTCTTTGTTGAGCAAAACGGATAGGTACTGTTGCGCCACTTGTAGTGAAATATCATTTTTGATGGTTTCCACATCATATTGTGATGCTTGTACGTCGTACTCAATTTTTCTAATACTTTTCTCTAATCTACCATTGTTATACACCAATATATTGGCACCAACATTAAGGTTGTTAGAGTAATTATCGTTTCTTTGAATGATGCTTCCAAACTGCTGAACCCCAAAGTTTGCCGCATTATTCCAACTTCCTGTAACAGATGGTAAGTATTCCTTTTTCGCCATCTCCAGATTCTTGTCTTGGACGTTTTTTGAGTATTTGTTTTGTATTACTTGCAAATTATTTTCAACAGCAAGGTCAACACATTCTTGCAATGACCATTTTTTTTGAGCTATAGCTTGGTTTGAAACTAAAAATAACACTCCCAAAAACAAAAACTTTTTCATATAACGTTTTACTAAAATTAGACGACAGTTTATTTATTTTGTTACAATTTATCTCATCTTTGCACGATAAGTTTGATTAATCATATGAACACGAAAGAGTATCAAGATGCCCTGGACTGGATTTTCAGGCAGGTTCCCAACTACCAAATTGACGGAAAGAAAGCCTATAAACCAGGTTTGGATAACATTAGAAAATTATGTGATTTTTTTGGAAATCCTCAGGATAATCTGAAGATGATTCATGTTGGGGGGACCAATGGGAAGGGTTCTACAAGTAATATGCTGGCCTCTGTCTTACAGGAGAATGGATACAATGTTGGATTGTACAATTCACCACATTTGGTTGACTTTACAGAAAGAGTGAAAGTTAACGGAGTTAATTGTGATAAGACTTTTGTTTTTGAATTTATCCAGAAACTTAAAAATCTCCCTCAGGATATACGTCCTTCTTTTTTCGAGTTTACGACGATTATGGCATTTGTCTATTTTCATCAGATGAATGTTGATTTTGCCATTATAGAAGTTGGCTTGGGAGGCAGATTGGATTCGACTAACATTATTCATCCGATGGTTTCAGCAATTACGAATGTTGATCTAGACCATCAAGATATTTTAGGGGAGACTATTGAGGAAATTAGTTCTGAAAAATCTGGAATAATAAAGAAAGGAGTGCCCATTGTTTGTGGTGACTCAAGAATAATTGTTAAAAATATAATTAAAAACAGAGCTGCCGAAGTTGGGGCGCCATTTATAGATGCAACTTTAATTACACCTGAGTATGAAACTGATTTGAAGGGTAACTACCAACAAAAAAACATCAGGGTTGTTTGTGGGATTATTGATGAGTTAAGAAAGCAGAAGGTCAACATTTCCGAAGAGTCGATTGAAGAGGGATTAAAAAATGTTCATTCGAACACTGGGTTTATGGGTAGATGGTTCGTTTTTTCAGAAAAGCCACTGGTGATTTGTGATACGGCCCATAATTCTGCTGGTTGGAAGGAGATTCTTACCCAGCTTAAGACCTATTCCCAAACTCAATATTTTATTTTAGGGTTTGTTGAGGGTAAAGTTTTAGATACTTTAATGTCAATTTTACCCAAAGAAGGACGGTGTTATTTTGTAAAACCTCAAATTTCACGTGGTAGAAGTCCTCTAGAGTATGAAAATTTGATAAAAAATAATAATCTTTTTTACAAAATTTGCGATAATGTTGATTCTGCTTATCAACAGATAATGAGTAAAATAGGTGACGAAGAAATGATTTTTATTGGCGGAAGTAACTTTGTAGTGGGAGAATTTTTAGAAAAAAATTTGGAGAAATAAAAAAACGTTGTATATTTGCCGAACCAAAAGACGGGTTCTTAGCTCAGTTGGTTCAGAGCATCTGGTTTACACCCAGAGGGTCGGGGGTTCGAATCCCTCAGGACCCACAAAAAAGAAAATCTCACAGCAATGTGAGATTTTTTTGTTGGTAAATACTTGTGTTTATTAGGGTTTATGGAGGTTTTCTGAATTTTACTATTTCTTTATGTCTTTTAAAAATTCCAAATTCTACTATAAAAAAGGTATACAAAAAGGTACACCATTTTTTATTTAGGTACACCATTCTAAACACCATTAATACAATGAATAATCAAAATATTAGAATTTTGTTTCTTATTGAAAGAGCAAAAGTAAATAAAACAGGAGAAGTTCCTTTAAGGTGTAGAATTACCTACAATAGTTCAAGGAAAATATTCTCAACAGGACTATTTATAAATCCTGATAATTGGAATGCACAAAAACAAAAAGCATTTCCACCCAACACAGAACATAACCAAATCAATACCCAAATTAGCCTGATTAAACAAAATATTAATCAGGCTTTTTTATTCCTACAAGTTCAGGAAAAGAACTTTGATGTAGATGATATTTACAGACAGTATAAAGGAGAAAATATCAAAGAAGATAAATCTATTATGGAGATATTTAACCTGCATATAGCTAAACAAGAAAAATTGATTGGTATATCCACCACAAGAGTATCTGTTAGAAAGTTCTACCAAACTAAAACCCATGTAAAGAATTTCATTAAATGGAAGTTTAATAAGTCAGACTATCTGCTTAATGATATGAAAATGTCCTTTATAACAGAATTTGAGTATTATCTAAAAGCAGAAAAGAAGTTTGAACAAAATACAATTCACAAGACTTTACAGAGGTTTAGGCAGATGGTAAAAATAGCAGTAGGATTAGATTTTATTGCTAAAGACCCTTTTCTTCTTCACAAGAATAAAAGACCTAAAAAGCAGGTTATATTCCTTACCAAAGAAGAACTTACAGAGATAGAGAAGCACAAATTTGCTTCTTTAAGGCTACAACAAGTAGCAGATATGTTCATATTTTGCTGTTACACAGGATTAGCCTATAAGGAAATGGCAAATTTAAAACCTAAAGATTTAGTTTTAGGATTTGATGGCAAGAAGTGGATTAATGTATTTAGGCAAAAAACCAATAGAAAATATGAGATACCATTACTTACCAAAGCAGAAGAAATTTTGGATAAATACAAGGGAGAATTACCTATAATATCTAATCAAAAGCTTAATGCTTATCTTAAAGAAATAGCAGAGATTGTAGACATAGAAAAGAATCTAACACACCATCTGGCAAGGAAGACCTTTGCATCTACCATACTTTTGTATAATGATGTGCCTTTGGAAATAGTATCAGAACTGTTAGGGCATTCAGAGATGAGTATTACCCAAAATCACTATGCAAAAGTAGTGAAGAAGAAAGTAGGAGAACAGATGGAAAGACTTAATAATAAGCTGAAGTAATTTCCCTATTTAACTGCTTTGTAGTAAATTTACAAGGCAGTTAAAATCTCCTTTATGCAACTAGAAATAAACAATTCTCATTTCAAAAACTACCCAATAGAGTTCAAAGAAATCAACCCAGAAGATTTTCAGTATATTTTCAATCCTAATGGAACCAGAGAAGAAAGGAATAGTTTTGAGATAGAAAATGGGGGAGAGAAAATCATTATTTCTCCTAATGAAGAAGGCTATATTAATGAAGAATTGCAAAGCTACATTGAACTAGAACACAAAAATACTGTAGTAATCAATGCAGCAGTAGGGCAAGGTAAGTCTTATGCAATTATACAAACCATAAAAAGGTACTATGATACTATGCAAAATGGAGGGCAACAATATCTCATTTTTGTTGCTAGTCCATTTGTAAGTTTAGTGAAGCAATATTGCAATGATATAGCAGAAGCAGGAATCCCTGAAAACCAAATTTATAACTATGACAATCTTGGTAGAAATACTGAAATAAACTATATTGGCAGAGCTGTACAAGTCATTACTGCCAACACACTACTTGGAAACCCTGGAGAAGATGGCTTTAAAAACTCTGACATCAAAAGAGAATATCTCAATCTCCTAACTGCATACTGCGAGAGAAACAACATAAAAGTAGTTTTTATTTATGATGAGTTGCATGATTCATTCCATAATTTCAAACAAGAGTACATTTTTAATCTATGGAAATGGAGGAATGTAATACACAAAAATTTTGTTCTAAGTGCCACTTACAATGAGGCTTCTAAGGTAGTTATAGAATATCTAGCTGAACTCACAGAGTTTAAAATTCAAATTATTGAATCTGAAAGAATAAGATTTCCTCAAAAACAAAGTTCTTTACACCTACACTATTCTTCTGCATATAATTTTACTTCTAGCACACTAGAAATTAAAAATCTAATAACTGAACTTATCTCTAAGGAAAAGAAACTAGACATCTTATGCTATTCTAAAACGTTAGCAAAAAGTCTGCTTAGCCCTAAAGATGAAATAGGGAAACTTCTTATAGAAACTTATGGGGAAATAAAAGATTGCACTTCTGAACTCATAACCAACCAAAGACCTGAAAATGAAGAGCCTAAAAACCAGTTTGATAATACTAAATGCAATATAGGCACTAACTTTAAGACAGGAGTAAGTATTAAGAAAGAAAACCATGCATTTATCATTATTCTTCCTCCTAGAAGCACAAGAATGTGGTTCAGAAATAAATATGGTATTTTTTCAGGAGGTATTAACTCTGTTATTCAAGCATTAGCAAGACAAAGAACTAAAGGGGAAATACACCTTGTTTTACCAAAACCAGATAAGTTTGATTTTTCTTCCCTAGAATACACAGAGATGAACTCTCTACAAAAAGAAGAGTTTGAGAATTATTACAATCTCATTACCTATCATAAAGACCCTGATAAACAAGTAAAGTATATCAAGCTCAACAGGCAAGATTTTTTCCTAAGAGAGTTTTATGAAAACAAACTAAGAAAAAATGTTCAGAATGAAATTGAAGTTATTGAGAATAATTTATCTAGGTTCAATCTAGCTAAATTAAGCTATCCAACCTATGATGAGTTTAAACTAGAAAATGGAGAAGAATTTTTAGCCAATGAATACCCCATATTTGGAGAAGATATAAGTGCTTACCTCACTTATGCAGCCCTAACCAACCAGTTTATAAATTGCTCTTTACAAGAAATGAGATTTAAACCAGTCTTTGTATTTCCAGAAGGAGAAATCCAAAGTGTTTTATCCTTTGTGTATGAGAATTTTTTTGGGCTAGACCACTATGAGTCTCTAGGTAGATATAGTAATTTCAAATTGTTTTACACAGATATTAGAGATAGCCTGTACAATGACTATTCTTTAAAACTGAAAAGAGCAGACAATAACAAATGGGAAAACATTAAACCCAGCACCCCAACTGCTAAAAAATTTGAAATCCAATTGCTCCATTTTGTCTATACCCTTTGGAGCAAGGGAATTATTCCTAGCAATACAGATATTGAATACACGAGAAGTGATTATTTTTTAGAATGCATTGCTCATTCTAGGAACATAGATGTGTCAGCAATTGAGAATGGTAAATACAAGGATATAATTAGGCTTTTCCAACTCATTAATTATTTTAGAGAGAAACTCATAAGTTCTTTACATGAGTATAATAGGGGTGGTGAACATTATTTTTGCACCCCAACTAACCTATGGAGAGACTTTTTTGATAATGAAGATATTTCTAGAATACAAGATATTATTGTGCTTTTAGAATCAGACACTATTTTATCTGAAAATGTATTTGAGTTCAAGAGAAGGTTTCAGGACAATAGGACATTAGAAGCTAAATTAAAAACATTTTACTCTATTCTAGTAGAAGATTTTCTAGATGTTGAAAATAGAGAAAGAGACCCATATATCACATTGTACTCTAGCAGAAGATATTGTAAGGTTATAAATTCTATCAAAATTATTCCTAGTTCTACCAACTCAATGAATCTAGTGGAAAATCAAGATTATATCAATCTATAAAATTTTGGAAAGTGTGCATTTCTCGTAGGGGTATATACTATCAAAACGAAGAATGCACACTTTTTACAAGTTATTATTTTTCTAGCCTCAATTAGCAATCTACCATACACATAGGGAACCTAGCTGAAATTTCGTAAGCTACTTTACAATTCATAGGGGTTCTTTAGAAATCTCCCCATCCTTAAAAATCTATGATTTAGCAACGCACGAATTTAGAGGAGGACAACTCTGTTGTAAGTTTTTGTTCCAACAACTTTTGGTACACAAAGTTACAAAAAATAAATGACAAAATCCAGTGTTTTAGCCCTATTCATCAACAATAGAGCTAATAGCCAAATTGTGTTTACTCAACAAAAAAATCATTTTTCAACCCAATAAAATTTACAAAATTATGCAATTAAGACAAAGTGAAAGAAAACAAGTAAAGCTCAGATTAGGATTATCTGGAGCTAGTGGATTTGGAAAGACCAAATCAGCCCTATTATTAGCCTATGGAATGACTAATGATTGGAGTAAAATAGCTGTAATAGATACAGAAAATTCTTCTGCTTCCCTGTATTCAGATTTAGGGAACTATAATGTATTGGACTTACAAGCTCCTTATAGCCCTGAAAGATACATACAGGCAATTGAGCTGTGTGAGAAATCTAACATTTCAGTTATTATCATTGATTCTGCAAGTCATGAATGGAATGGTATAGGTGGATGCTTAGAAATCCATGAGAAATTAGGAGGGAGGTTTCAAGATTGGGCAAATGTAACTCCAAGACATCAAGCCTTTATTAATAAAATCCTTCAATCTCCTTGCCATATCATTACCACTACAAGAAGAAAGATTGATTATTCTTTAGACATTGGAAGCAATGGAAAAACCCAAGTTGTTAAGCATGGTACTAAAGAAATAACTCGTGAAGGCTTTGAATACGAACTCACTGTAAATTTTGAGATAGTAAATGAAAACCATCTCTGTAAAGCCTCAAAAGATAGGACTGGCTTATTTATGAACAAACCAGAATTTGTAATAACTTCTGAAACAGGTAAAATGATTTTAAATTGGTGTAATTCAGGAAAACAAGAAACTCCTGATAATCCCAAAGTATTAACTGAACAAGAAGTATATCAAGAAATACAAATGTGTAATTCTATTGCTGAACTATTGGTATTGTACAAACAATATCCACACTATCAAGAGAGTTTAAAGCCTGATTTTGAAACTAAGAAATCCCTTTTAATGCAACTAACTAACCCTCAAAATTTCAGTCAAAATGGACACGCAAAACATCATTAAACCTGCTACTTTAGAAGAAGCCTTTGAAATTCCAAATTCTACTACCATAATAGGGGAAGAAACTAGCACAATGGAATTAAGGAATGTAGCTAAGAAACCTATAAGAGATATGTTTCTAGATAATTCTGACAGCGTAGAAGATGCTAAAATATTTTATCCCAGTAAAATGAATGAGGAACCCAAGCCTGAACCTAAAAATAAAGTTCAGGCTTTTTTAATGCCTAATCCTTTAGTTACCTCTACTGTAGAAGAACCAAAAGAAAGTAAGCCTAGTCCTTTCATTATAGCTAATACTACAGAAGTGCCTTTACATCATCTAAAACAAGATTGTATAGTGCCTGTATTCTCAAAAGACAATGAAAGAACAGTGGCACATCAAGAATTTATAAAAGTGGTGTTAAATGCTGTGCAAAAAGTATTTCCACATCATAGTATTGCAGAGCCTGAAATTCGCACTAGTCATATTGTGAAAGGTAGAACTCCTGATGCTATATACAAAAATGCTAAAGACCTATTAGACCATGAAAAGACCATTTACTACGAAAGAATGGCTTTTATAGTGAAAATCCCTAGCATTACAGAAGTGGTGAATGGAAATGAATTAGCCTTGTGCATAGGAGGAGTAAGGGCATATAATCAAAAGAATTTATACAACAAAAAGACCTTAGAGAAATTCAAATTCTTTATTGGCTTTCAAAATCAAGTATGTATGAATTTGTGTGTTTGGAGTGATGGATTTGTAGAAGATATGCGAGTTTCTAATGCTATAGAATTACAATCTAAAGCCCTAGAGGTGATGCAAAATTATAATGCAGATTTACACCTTATGGAAATGAAAGAGCTTTCTCATGATTATCTTACAGAACATCAGTTTGCACAACTAATAGGAAGAAGTAGATTATACCAACATTTGCCTAAAGTTGAAAAATTGAAAATTCCTGAACTAAATTTTAATGACAGCCATATCAACACTATGGCAAAAGATTATTACGAGGACAAGAATTTCAGCAGAATGGAAGATGGCAGGATTAATCTATGGAATGTTTTTAACCTCTTTACACAGGCAAATAAATCCTCTTATATTGACACTTTCCTAGACAGGAATTTGAATGCCTTTGAGTTTTCAAAAGGTATTCAAAAAACTCTCAGTGGTAATTCTGATTATCATTGGTTTTTGAGTTAAAAAGAACTGCCCCATTAATTTGGGGTGGTTTTTATTTACCAAACATTACCAGCATCATCTTTAAAATTGAGAAATTCAGGATTGATATTTTTTGTTTTGAAAAATTCATCACTTTCTAATTGTGTTAAAAATCTGATTTTATTAACCTTTACTTGATATAATTCTCCAGTTTCAAAATCTTCAATTAAACCTACAAAAAATTCATTGGCATAAGCCTTTCTTTCAACTCTCCACAGATGAAATGAACCAATCTTATTTTCTGGATTATTTGGAGTTATTTTGAAATCCTTTAATGTGT
>NZ_JBYVEB010000054.1:0-21744 GCF_058117085.1 Chryseobacterium sp. CG10_8
TTTTTAAAAAAGCTCATTGTATTTTTATTTGTAAAGTAAATAATTTCTCTTGAAAAAATAAAGTAAGAATACAAAAATCAAATTTCCCAAAACAATTAATAATTGTATGAACTTTAGTTTTTGAAAATATTATGTTCATCTGCGGTAACTAATTATTTTAAAGTTTTTTCAATTCGAGTATCGGGAATGAGCCAAATAATGGCAACTGCCGTGTAACAAGCCATCGCAATCATCGGAATGAAAAATGATGAAATCAATCCAATAAAATATAGTGAAACGGAAAGATATTCTTTGGTGTTGTTACGTAGTGCGATCTTTATTTTAGAATCTTCACCTTCATAACTCATGGCGGTTTTTTGTAATATCACAAAAGCAATGGCACATAAAAACAGATTGAATCCGTACAAAGCAACGGGATTTTTTTCGAAGTGATTTTCGCCCATCCAACCTGTGGTGAACGGAATAAGCGACAAAGAAAACAACAAAAACAAATTCGCCCATAATACTTTTCCATTCACTTTTTCAATCGCTTGGAACAAGTGATGATGGTTGTTCCAATAGATTCCAACATAGATAAAACTCAGAATGTAGGAAACAAATTTTGGAATTAATGGCTTAAGAGTTTCAAAACTACTTCCTTCCGGAACTTTCAGTTCCAAAACCATAATGGTAATGATTATCGCTAGAACGCCGTCACTAAAGGCTTCTAATCTTCCTGTGTTCATTTTTTTAGATGTTAGAAATTAGATTTGAGATGCGAGATTTGAGACTTTTCTTTAATTGAGAATTTACAGCCCGTTCAAATTTTATTTAATGATTTTTATTACAGCTTTTTGCTTAATTTTCTTAAACAAATAAACTTTGTTTATTCTGAATTTTAATATTCAGATAATTAAGTTGTATTTAATAAGAAATCAAAAATTTGATTTTAAATAAGAATCATTAAGCTAAAAACTCTTAAATCCTTAATGGTAAAAACATTTTACAAATTTAAATAGGCTCTTAAAATTCAACATTTAAAATTACTTAAAAATTACTTTTGGTAAAGGAACAAACTCGTTTTCATCACCTGGAACTTTCGGGAATACCTCAAGATTTTGGTCAAACCAATTTTTCTTCGCTTTTTCGATGAGTTCTTTATCGGAATTTACAAAGTTCCAAAACATAAAACGCTCTTCAGGGAAGGGTTCTCCACCAAAAAGATATAATGTTGTTTCTCCATTGGTTTCAAACTCGCAGAGATTGGAATTTTTTGCAATTAATAATTGTTTGCTTCCATAATCGTTGCCTTCAATTTTTACAGTTCCTTCTAAAACGTACATTCCGACTTCACCGAAAAGGTGTTTCCCGATCTTTATTTTTTCTACTTTTTCAGTTTTAATTTCTAAAAAATAGAGCGGACTATGCACGGGAACTGCAGATTTTTTATCCTTAAATTCCCCTGCAATCAATTTGAATTGAATTCCGTTTTCTTCCCATTCAGGAATATTTTTTTTGTCAATATGATGAAAGGTAGGCTCACTTTGTTCTAAATGCTTTGGAAGACCAATCCAAATCTGAAAACCATGCAAAAATTGAGGCGAGTTTCTCAAATATTCAGGTGTTCTTTCCGAATGAACAACACCTTTTCCGGAAGTCATCCAATTAACTTCACCGGGTTTGATTTCGATGGCGTTTCCAAGGCTGTCTCGATGAAAAATAGAACCTTCAAAAAGATAAGTCAAAGTCGAAAGTCCAATATGAGGATGAGGAGGAACATCCAAGTTTTGAAATTCTTTCAAACATGTTGGTCCCATGTGATCAATGAAAAGGAAAGGTCCGACTGCTCGTTTTTCACGAAAGGGAAGAAGTCGACCGACTAAAAAATTGCCGATATCAGCTGATTTCTCTTCGAGTATAAGTCCTACGTTGGATTGCATATTTATATTGATGTTAGAAGTTAGAAATTAGATTTTTAGAAAATGAAAATTAAGATGTTTTAATCTAATATCTAACTTCTAAAATCTAATAGCTTTTTATAGTTGTGAATAGTACGGAAAATTCTCAGAAACCAAACGTTTCCATTGAGGATGTCTTTTGATATAGGCGAAAATGAAAGCACAATATGGCATGATTGTTTTTCCAGTTTTTTCAATGGCTTCCAACGTTTTTTCAACTAAAGCAGTTCCAACGCCTTTTCCTTCTAATTCGACTGGAACTTCAGTATGGACTAATGCAATTAGGTCAGGAAGTTCACCATATTGAATAAAAGCCGTGTAGCCTTCAAATTCTAATTCAAAGCGTTTTTCAGCTTCGTTTTTTACAAGCGGAATGTTTTCGAATTCGGGTTTCATGTTTTTTTTAGTATTAGAAATTAGATTTTAGACGTCAGATTTTAGATAGAAAAAAATGTTGAATGCTTATTTCAAATTTACTCATTAGGAATTAAACATTCAACATTAATCTATAATTTAAAATTTAGAATTTAAAATTACTAATCCTCCAAGTACCCAAATTTACCAGTGTTGAAATCTTCAAAAGCTTGAATGATTTCTTCTCTTGTATTCATCACAAATGGACCATGAGGAAAAATAGGCTCATTCAAAGGTTCACCACTTAAAATTAAAACAATTGCGTCTTCGCTTGCTTCGATAGTGAAAGTTTCTCCCTCGTTTTCGAACAATACAAAATTATCGGTTGGAACTTTTTCATCTCCATTTACAATAATGCTTCCTTCGATTACCAAAGCTGAAGTATTGAAATTTGCAGGGAAACTGAACTCCGCTTTTCCTCCTGATTTTAATTTTGCATTCATCATGTGAACAGGACTGAATGTGGAAGCAGGGCCTTTTTCTCCATTGTAATCTCCTGCGATAACTTCAATCAGTCCGTTTTCGCCCAAATCAACGATTTTCATTTCTTGATTTTTAATCGCTTGATATTTTGGAAGACTCATCTTATCCTTTGCACGTAAATTCACCCACAATTGAACCATTTGGAAAATCCCACCTTCTTTTGCCCACTCTTTTTCGTGAAATTCTTTATGTAAGACCCCTGAAGCTGCAGTCATCCACTGTACATCACCTTGTCCGATGATTCCACCACCACCTGCAGAATCGTGGTGTTCTACTTTACCTTGATAAGCTATTGTAACGGTTTCAAAACCACGATGAGGATGTACACCAACGCCTCTTGGTGTATTGGTTGCTCCAAAATGAAATTTCGAATTATAATCTAACATCAGGAACGGATCCATTCTTTTCATATCCAAACGATAACCGCTCGGAATAAAATTATGTACTCTAAAACCATCCCCAACAAAATGTGCAGGTCTTGGTTGCACCACCATTTCAACTTTTTTTGTGGTCATTGTATATCTCATTTTTTATTTAACGATTGAACTTTTATTCTTGAGCAAAGTTACAATCTATAAACGTCGAGCGCATTGATGTAGGATAAGTTCGTTATAAGAAATAATGCTAAATTAATTTTTGAAATTTAATTATATAAATAATTGATTATATTTTATATAAATACACTTATTGAAAGTATTGCATGAATTTAATTAAACTCTCACAATTGCTCTGGGAGATCTAATTTTTGCTTTTCTAAAAATTTTAATTTTAAAATTGTGGTGAATTTATTCCATCAAAATACATTAATTTTAAACCATGAAAATCATCGAAGCCCAAATAGAAGATATCTCAAATATCCAAAAAATTGCTCAGCAATCATGGAGAGAAAATTATCCCGGAATTATTTCTAATGAACAAATTGAATACATGTTGGGAAAGATGTACTCTGATGCTGAACTTCAATTTCAATTGAATAATCCCAATTATTTCTATTTTTTAATTTTTAATGAAAATGAAGAAAGCGTTGGAATCATAGGCTTCGAAAAGGATTATGAAGCTCAAACAACAAAATTGCACCGCTTGTATTTACTGAAATCCGAAAAAGGGAAGGGGTTGGGTAAGTTGGCATTAACTTTTGTCAAAAATTGGGCAAAAAGCGCTGGAAATAATCGAATTATATTAACCGTCAACAAAAATAATCCTGCGAAATCGGTGTATGAGTCACAAGGTTTTTCTGTTTATGACGAAGCAGTTTTCGATATTGGAAATGGCTATGTGATGGACGATTACTTGATGGAATGTAGAGTCTAAAGGTCTAAGAAATCTTGCCCCATTTGTGCTTGGAGTTGTAGTTTTTGAGGTAAAATTCTTTCATTTTTTGGTTTTGGGTTAAGTGAAGTTCAGGGTCTTTATTTAAGAGCTCTTGGACTTCATCTTTTGCAGCTTTGATAATATTACCGTCGTTGACTACATTTAGTTTCTTGAAATCCAAACTTCCGCTTTGTTGAGTTCCCATAATGTCACCAGGACCGCGCAACTGCAAATCTGCTTCAGAAATAACAAATCCATTATTGGTCTCGCACATTGTTTTTAGACGAAAACGGGCGTCTGCACTCAATTTATCAGACGTCATTAGGATACAATAACTTTGTTCTGCACCACGCCCAACACGTCCTCTAAGCTGGTGCAATTGAGAAAGTCCGAATTTTTCAGCGCTTTCAATGACCATTACACTGGCATTAGGAACGTTAACGCCGACTTCAATAACCGTTGTTGAAACCAAAATATTCGTTTCTCCTTTCGCAAAACGTTGCATGACTTTGTCTTTGTCTTCGGGTTTCATCTTACCGTGAAGCATGGCCACTTCATATTCATTAAAGAACTGCACAAGATGGTCGTAGCCGTCGTTTAGGTTTTTATACTCCAAGACTTCTGACTCTTCAATCAATGGATAAACGAAATAAATTTGGCGTCCTTTTCTGATTTCTTCCAAGCAAAAACGATAGACATAAGTCCGGTCTCTTTCTCTACGATGAGCCGTGATTATTGGTTTTCGCCCGATGGGAAGTTCATCAATGACTGAAACATCGAGGTCACTATAAAAACTCATCGCCAAAGTCCTTGGAATCGGGGTTGCCGTCATAATTAGTATATGGGGTGGAATTTTATTTTTTGCCCAAAGTTTTCCTCTTTGTGCAACTCCAAAGCGATGTTGCTCGTCAATAATGGCAAGTCCCAAATTTTTGAACTTCACTTTGTCTTCCAAAACAGCGTGAGTACCTACTAATATTTGTAAACTCCCATCATGAAGCTGCTCGTGAATGATTTTTCTTTCGGAGCTTTTAGTAGAACCAGTCAAAAGCTGAATGTTAATTTCCGTCTCTCGCAACAGCTCTTTCAAAGTATTATAATGTTGCTGTGCAAGAATTTCGGTGGGAGCCATCATACAATTTTGAAATCCATTATCGACCGAAATCAACATAGCGAGAAGGGCAACCATTGTTTTTCCAGAACCAACGTCCCCTTGCAAAAGTCGGTTCATCTGGATGGGTTTCTTCATGTCTGTTCGGATTTCCTTCAACACATTTTTCTGTGCATTGGTCAATTGGAAAGGCAAATGATTTTTATAAAAATCATTGAAGTGGTTTCCTACATTGCGAAAAGGATGTCCTTGTGCAAATTTTTTATGATGATTTTTCTTGAGTCCATAACTTAATTGAAAGAAAAAAGCTTCATCAAATTTGATTCGGCGGTCAGCTTGTTCATAATGCTCTTGACTTCTAGGGAAATGGATATTAATCGTTGCATTTTTCCGAGAAAAGAGACGATACTTTTCCAATAAAGATTCAGAAAGATTTTCTTCCAAATTTCCAGAAATTTCTTTCAGAATATTGGCCAAAATTTTTCTAAAAAAAGTCTGGTTAATGCCTCTTTTGGTCAGCTTTTCCGAACTGGAATAGACTGGAGTCAATCGCAATTCTTTCGGTCTATTTTCTTCTGTCTCAATTTCGGGATGAGCCATGGTAAATTTCCCATTGAAGGAATTAATTTTACCAAAAATATACATCGTTCGATTCTGAGGAATCTGCTCCTTCATCCAACTTGAATACTGAAACCACACCAATTCTATGGTTCCTGTTTCATCGGAAAACTGTGCTGTCAAGCGCTTTCCTCGACCAATACCAGTTTCTTCGAGTTTAGAAATTTTTCCTTTGAGTTGTGCTTCAGAAATATCTTCGGACAGATTGACGACTTTATAAATTTTGCTCTTATCCAAATATCGAATCGGGTAGAAGGAGAGGAGGTCTTCTACCTTTTGAAAGCCAAGATTAACAGCTAAAAGTTTAGCTCGTTCTGGACCAATTCCTTTGATATATTCGATTGGGGTATCAAGTGTCATTTTCAACGCATCAACAAGAATGTGGAAATTTCGGGAAATTTAAGAAAAAACCCAAATTTTGATTTTAAGATTTTGATAAAATTGAAAACCTGTCCCAATTTTGGAACGCAGAAAGGTCTGTTTTTTAATCCTTAATTGAAGATTTAAATTTTCTCTGGTAAGTTTCCCAATCTTTTCGAGTTTTTACTTTTTTATAATCATCAGTACCAAAAAAAGTAAGATAAGGTTCGATTTCTTTTTCGGTCATTCCGCCTTGTAGAAGGGTGATGGTACTAGAATACTCATCTAAAAAAACAAAACTCGGCGTACCATTAACATTCATATACGTGGTAAACTCATGCATTTTCGCATTTTGCTTGATTGTAGGAGAATATTGAGTATTCACAAAAGTTCTTCCATACATATTAACAGTGTCATTACCCTGAATATTAAATCGTACAGGATAATAATGTTCGTTAATGATATTCTGAATGATGGGATGCTGAAAAGTGCTCTTGCTCATTTCAGCGCAAGGCTTACACCAATCTGCGTAGAAAAAAATAAGAATTTTTTTTGGGGTAGTTTTTTGCGCTTCCAAAGCTTCTTGTAAAGGCAGCCAATTGATTTGAGCGCGGACTAACACACTCACCAAAACAATTAAAAGCAATAAGAATCTACGCATATAATATTTGGTAACAATTAATTTGCCAAGTTATCTGGCTAACATTTATCAAAGGTATATAAAAATTGTTTTAGTCGGAGGGTTTGTCAAGTTACTATTTGGTTAATCTTTTCTTAAATTTTCCATTCGTTAAAAATATCCAATTTAACATAATATAAATTATAGGATTTTACTTTGAAGAGCGGTTGAGGGTGAGAAATGCTAATCTGTTCTTTTTTTCATCGTATAAATATACTTTCTGTTGATCATACTTCTGTATGATAAAAACCTTATTGTTAAGGATCAGAATTTTGCCTTCTTCATTAATTTTCCAAGGATAATTAAGAATGCTTTCGGTTTCATATGCGTAACCGTCATCTTTAAAAATAAGCTCTGTAATAATTTTCTTATTAGGTTTAGCTAAATCTTCAACTTCCAATAACCAAGTATTACCAGGCGTCTCCAATTGATATTTTAAACTTTTCAGATGATTATCCTTACTGCATCTCACAATGAGCTGCATTATTATAAGGATGACCGTCAAAATTCTAAAAAATTTCATTGCTTATTTTTGTTTTATTTCGGACAAAGTCCAGTTCTAAAATTTTTACGCGATTCTCAGCGATTAGGATTTATACATGAAATTTAACATAATATCCAGATGTATTTTTCCTCTTTGATAGAAAATACTTAAATTTATGGAAAATTTGAATAGAACTATGAAAAAGTTTTTTTTAATCCTTGTGAGCGCAGTTTCATTATTGAGTTGTAAAAAAAATGATTCTGGAATTAGTGACGTTACGAAGGATTCTCTTAAAGTCAACGAAAGCGACATGGAAATTACTGAGATTGCAACGCTATGTTATGCAGGATTGTCTGGAAATGATTCGGTGAAGTTGCAATACAGCGACAATCTTGGTACCGTTACAGGTAAAATGATTTTTAAAGATGCTAAAAATGATAGCATTACACAATCTGGTGACGTTGTTGGATTATTTGAAGGTGATACTCTAAAGCTTGATTTTATGTATAAAAATGGTGATACAGATATCAGCAAAGAAATTTGGCTTTTGAAATCTGGACAAGAATTACAAGAAGGTACTGGTAATCGTGATGATAGCGGTAAGTATACAAGCACAAAAGGTCTAAAATTCACTAATGGATATGTTTTAGAACCTGGAACATGCAAAAATTTTAAATAAACAAAAAGTCAATTTTTAGTTATCCTTGAGTTAAACTCTGTATATCAGATATCAACTGATTAACAATATTATCATCGGAATTCCAAGATGTAATCAAGCGGATTGCAGATTGGTCTTCCGATATTTTTTTCCAGATATAGAAGTCGTAATTCTTAGATAAAACCTCGATTCGCTTTTGGTTAAGAATCGGGAAAATCTGATTGGTAAAAGTTTCTGACAAAAATGTACATCCAATATCTTGAAAAGCTTTTTTGATTTTCATCGCCTGATCGTTTGCATGTTTTGCCAAATCAAAATATAAATCATCACGAAATAATTCCAAAAACTGAATGCCTAAAAGTCTTCCTTTGGCTAAAAGCGCACCTTTTTGCTTTACATGAAACTCAAATTCCTCTTGTAAGTCTTTGTTATTGATGATGATGGCCTCTCCTATTAATGCTCCATTTTTGGTCCCACCCAAGTAAAAAGCATCTGTAAATGCTGCAATTTCTTGCAATGTTAGATCATTTTTTTCATTAGTTAAAGCGTGTCCCAATCGAGCTCCATCCATAAAAAGCAAAAGTTTTTTTGATTGGCAATATTGATACAAATCTTCTAATTCCTTTTTGGAATATGCAGTTCCGACCTCAGTTGCATTAGAGATATAGACTAACTTCTGTTTGACTTGATGAGGGATATTTTGGTGTTGATCAATTATTGACTGAATATCTGAAGGTTTGATTTTCCCGTCCATTGTTTCGATCGCATGGACTTTGTGTCCAGTCGCTTCAATGGCGGCAGTTTCGTTCGTGAAAATATGTGCAGTTGTTGCTGCAACTACACTTTCATGAGGACGCAAAAATGCTGAAATACTTAACAGATTAGCTTGAGTACCACCAGAAACAAAAACGATTTTAGCATTAGGATTTCCTATTTTTTCTTTAATAATTTCGATCGCTTGTTGGCTATACTCATCCAAACCATAACCATTCTGCTGCACCTGATTTGTTTGCAACAACGCCTCTAAAATCCTAGGATGGCAACCTTCTGAGTAATCGTTTTTAAAACTGTATTTCATGGTTCAAAAATAGTGTAATTTTTGAAGAAGTGCTAATTGATTAATTTCTAAAAATTCGAATTTTTAATAAAAAAAACTTGAAATTCAGAAGGCATCTTCTTCATTTCAAGTTTTGCATTTTTATAGTTGAATATTGAAATAGTACAACAAGATTGGTCTACTACTCTCCTTCTGTTGTGCCTTCTTTCTCCTCCTCTTTCTCTGGAAACATTATTGACAATGCCACCGAAATGATTAATATTCCTGCAACGATACCTAATGAGATAGGCGAAGGAATGTGGAACCATGGTGAAATTAACATTTTAACGCCAATGAAACTCAAAATAATAGCCAGTCCATATGGAAGTTTGCTGAACATATGAATGAAATTAGAAAGCAAGAAGTATAATGATCTTAATCCTAATATAGCAAAGATATTTGAGGTATAAAGAATGAATGGATCTTTAGAAATCGCAAAGATTGCTGGTATAGAATCTACCGCAAACAATACGTCTGTAAACTCAATAACAGCTACTACTAATAGTAAAGGAGTTGCCATTTTGATTCCATTTTTAACAGTGAAGAATTTATCTCCATCATAGTTGTCAGAAACCTTCCAGAATTTTTTCACTAATCGAGCTCCAGCTGACTCACTGAAATCTTCCTCTTCATCGTCGTCTCCTCCGCCCCAAGATTTGATTCCAGCCCAAACCAAAAACAATCCAAACAGGGTCATTACAACATTAATTCTTACAGGCTGTCCAAAGATATTCCATTCTGGTAGGTAGGTAAGGTTAATTATACCTATTCCTGCGAAAATGAAAATCGCACGGAAAACAAGTGCTCCAATAATCCCCCAAAATAAGACCTTGTGATGTAAGTGCCTCGGAACTTTGAAGAATCCAAAAACCAAGATGAATACAAACAAGTTATCCACTGAAAGAGCTTTCTCTATCCAATAAGCAGCTTGAAATTGTGTAAATTTTTCGATTGCCAAAGCATGTCCACCTTGATCTTGATTAAAAACCCAATACACAACTCCAGAAAAAATCATTGCCAACGAAATCCAGACAATAGTCCAAATTGTTGCTTCTTTCGAAGTTACTTCATGCGCTTTTTTGTTGAAAATCCCAAGATCCAATAGGAGCATCACCACAACGACTACAGCAAAACCTATAACAAGTCCAGGGTGCAAATCAATAATACTTTTATCCATAATTTAATTTTGTTTCTATTTTACTACTTTTATTTATTAGTTAATGTTATATACATCAATCTTCCGCCATCTTCATCGGACAACATTATTTTTTTTCCATCTGTAAGCTCAACCATTGAATTGATCGGAACTTGTACATTGTCTGTCAAATCTCTCAGATTAGGCAATGATTGATTTACCAAAACCCATCTATTTTGGTGGAATGTAAAGTATCCGACAGGTTTTTTATCCATTTCGGTTAGGCTTTCATTTCTAATCACCTTTCTGGAAACATGCCATTTGAAAAGATATTGATTATGATAAACCATTAATCGGTGATTTTCTGGTTTCCAAACATCATCTTTATATTTATAATAGAGATCAACTACGGGCAATGTTCCTTGATGCGGAGTGCCACAAAAAGGACATTTTGGTCGTGAAGTATTGTCAAAAACATACCATTTTTCGTCACAACTTGGATTACTGCAAGGTTGAATTAGATCAACAGTCTTCAAAAGTGCGGTTTCCCATTCATTAGCAATTGGACGAAGCATAGGATTATGAAGTCCATCGATAAATGCTCTTTTGAAGAGGTCTGAAATATAAGGCCCAGTAACCGTAAACGGAATTTTGTTAGGATCACCCCAAAAATGATTCCATCTTTTAAGATGATCTGCTTTCACCCTATTGGTTGTGTCTGTTGGATGTTCAACAAAGATGGCTTTTTCACCCATGGATAATACTTCGTCTCTCTCAGAATCCAAATCCCAGATTTTGCCACCTCTTAGAGGGTGTCTCCTCAATAAGTACATGTAAATCAATACCGCTAAGGCATGTAAATCGGTTTTTTGATTGGGTAAAATTCTGTCATTATCTTGAAGTGGTAGATGCTTAGTTTTCAAAACTTCTGGTGCGATAAAGTCTGCTGTGCCAATAACTTCTGGAGGGAATAATCCAGGAACTACTAATCCATCAATATCAATAATAGTGGCAGCCTTTGTAACAGGATCAACCAAAACGTTATTATATGATAAATCAGAATGAGCCAATCCCATTTGGTGCATTTTTTTGACACCTCGGGAAATATTGATGGCAATTTGAAAGTAGCTTAGCCAATCTCCCAATTCCGATTTATCAAGAGCAAGCGGATACTTTTTATCTCGGAAGGAAGGAGTAGTGAACCACTTCCCCACCTTCTCTCCTCCTTTAATGGTTTCATTAGCGGCATAACCCTTTGAAAAAAAGAATTTGGACTTATAGATGGGCACAATTACACCTGTTTTTCCATTCTTTTCGACAGCATCATAAGGCCATCTAAATATTTCGTCCAAATAATAATCGGGACTGTTTCCTTTTTTGATATTGTCCAGATATAAGGATACAATTCTTTTGATCCGGTCCTTCTGATTGAAATCTAAAGGATCGCGAAAAAAAGCAACAACATATTTGCGATCAGGCGAAAAATAGATATCTTTGACTCCTCCTTTTTTTGGATTTCCGTCATCTATATATTCGTATGATCTCGAACTCTCTATAATCGAATTAACTCTTACAATACTCATAAAATCAATATATAATTGCTAAAGTTCTGTCATCGTGATTTCCTTTGCTCCAAAAGTCTAACCATGTTAGTAATTGAATTTCAATTCCTTCATCATTAATAAAATCAACTTTAGCTTTGTCATCATTTTCACCATCTAAATCTTTCAGAAAAGCATCCCAACTTTCGTTATTTTCTAATTTACTTTCAACAACAAACTTAGGATCATAAATACCGTCTGTCATTAAGAAAAGTTTAGAAAAATCTTTGAAACAGTTAATCCCAAAACGATTCACCATAACCTCTGGCTTTCCAAAAATTTCCGGCATAGTAATGAAACGTGTACCTCCACCAAATTCGCCGACATCAAGAAAGTTAAGCAACTTTACTTGAGAATCGTTGTCCCATAAAACATTGATTGGACAGTCTCCAACACCAAATGACAGAGTGACGTACCCAAAATCAAATTTCTTGACTAATACGAATATTAACGTCGAATGAATATCCTTCAGCGAAATACCTTCACTACCAACAAAAAATTCTAAATCAGCAAATAGCTTTTTTACATTGTGATACAATAAGTTGATTATTAGTCTTTTGCTTTCAACTTGTGAGATATCAGAAGCGCTACCTTTTTGTTTTTCTACAGAACTTTTGGTAAAGTAATTAGTCACATCTTTAGAAAGAGATATCAAGAGTTCTTCATTATCAAAACTTTCTGCTATCTTTTGTGTTGCAAGGTGAGAACCCACTCTGGCAAACTCAGCGGAACCAGCTCCATCTGCAACTGCAATGATAGCCCAATCGTTTGGTAAATTCTTCACACAAAAATCGTCATCTCGAAAACTTCCTTCATGGGCATGAGATCTTCCCCTTTTTGAAGCAATAACGATTTTCTTATCCAGAAAACTGGAAGAGAATTTGTCTTCATCCTTCTTTGGAAAACGTGCATCAGGAGAGCTTGGTTTGTTAAGCCAAAGATCCTTGGGATCAGCATTAATAATGAAAGGTATGGTCTTTGTGGACTCTTCAAATTCTTGATCATTAATACTGAAAAACACGATTTCGATCTCAATAGTATTAGCCGACGTTGGAATACCGAAAATTCGATTTTCCTGTGGATCATATTGCAAACCAACTAAATCAAGATTTCTAATTTCTGTTATTCTAATATTCGGAAATGTACTGGTATCAAAGATGTGCTCGTACAACTTCTTTACATTAGCATTGGGTATCAAAAAATGGGCATCTTGAAACTCTTCTATGTCTCTATACTTCATAAAAAATTGTAGCAATTGGCTTTTGAGATCCGAGATTGTCTGAGACAAATTTTGGATATTCTGATTTTGTTTTAATTTAATTAGTGTTTTTTCAACAAGGGGATTACTTTCAATCTGATTTTCTTGAAGTATCTTGATAAGTTGTTCCATTCCTACCCTAAAGTTCTATTAATATCGAACCCTCCTTCTGCCATACCGTAATGACCAACATTGCCACACCAAGGACATTTTGCTTGTCCTTCACCACTTATACAGTGGATTCCTCCACATTGACAAGTCGCTAAAGCAATATGGTTTCCACAGCAAGGACAGGAAGGATTTCCATAGATTTCTTCACTTGATATTTTGTTAGAATTAACAGCACCTTCAGAATATTCTCGGTAAGAATTTTCATCGATTCGATAGGCGCCTTCAATTTTATAGTATCTTGTATTCCACCCTGGAATGTTAGATTCTTGAAGAGATTTCTTATACTTTAATAAATACATTTTTTCGTTGGTAGAACACATTCCACTCAGGACAACATAATTATTATCAGGCACCGAATGATTTTTCGACAAATCCACTTTCTCAATGATATCAGAATTAGTCTTACTAAGGTTGATCCCGTCCGTATTTGTATTGTTAATATTTTCACTGGTTGCTTTAATGGAAGCAGTAACCCATTTGAAGAATTCCTTATAAGAATTAGCATCAGTATTATTAAACATTAGCACCTGTTCGGATATCTTTCCTAATAAGTTAACATTGGTGTTATCTCCAAGTGAAATGATAATAAGATTACATTTGGTTCTATAATTGGTATTCCATCGATCGAATGCTGCGTCTACATTATCGGTAGGTATTCCATCAGTAAATAAGAAAACTATTGGTTTCCAATCCCCTTTCCTTTCATAAGTAGTTTTTACAATATCCCGATCTATCGAGTTCATTAATTCTTCAAGTCCTCTGGATAAGGAAGTACCGCTTCCTATTGGAATTTTTGGGGGATAAAATGTTATGACATCTTGCAATGGCGTAATAATCTTACTTCTTCCTGCAAATCCTATAATTGAAACCCAAACTGTTTCCAAAGCATAAGGATCGGTTTTCAATTCCTTGATAATAGTTGCAATTCCTTCTTGCACTTGTTCAATGGGTTCACCAACCATTGACTCGGAAATATCTATTAAAAAATATATTGGTAATCTTCTCATTTTTTATGTGTTTTTAGACAACTATATTTAATTCACTTGGTGGCGGAGGCAATGTGATAGCCTCTCCAGTTCCTTGAGATTTTCCTCCCATTTCTATGGAAGAACTTACCCATTGGAAAAATGTAGTTAAAGTTGTTGCATCTGTAGTATCTAATTTGACAACGTTTTGTGTGAGATCTTGCAAATAGGTTACTTCTGCTTTTGGACCTGCTGCGCATCCAACAATAACTCCAAAATCCAATGACTTAATCCTGGGCAGCATTTCCCTATACTTCTGCAAATCGGAAGGCTTACCATCTGTAAAAATAAAAAGTAATGGTTTCCAATCTCCTTTTCTATCAACAGATCCTTTTATAACTTCCTTGTTGACTAAGGTATGAACCATCTCCAATGCCTCTCCTGTATGCGTGGGACCGCTTTCGGGACATTTGATTTCTATTGGATGAAAACTTGCCAAATCAATTAGTGGAATAATATTATTAACCTCTCGATCATAAGTGATTACACTAATGTATAAAGAATCCATTGCTTGAGGATCTGCTCTCAACATACTAATCAAACCATTGAATCCATTGTTAAGTGCAGCAATGGGTTCTCCTCTCATGGATCCCGAAGTATCCAATAAAAAATAAGCTAAAAGTCTTCTGTCCATAATTTATGATACTATTACTAATTCTGAAGGTGGAGGGGGTAACTGATCTGATTTGGTCAAATCTATTCCTGTTTCTTCCACTCTCGTTGATGTTGTTGATATTGAGGCTGTAACCCACTGAAAAAACTTGGAAATACTTTCTGAATCCGCATTGTCCAATCTTACCACAGAAGTTGCAATCTGGGTCAGAATTTTTTCATCAGCATTTTGACCAACGGAACAACCAACAATTAGTCCCTTGTTGACCATTTTGAGTTTTTCATAACCCGATTGCCAATCATCTGTTGGGATACCGTCCGTCATTATGAAGGTTAGAGGTTTCCAATCACCTTTTTGCTCGGTAGTTGTCTTAATAATTTCCGTATTCATTCGATCAGCTAACAGACTCAAAGCAGCGCCTAAAGAAGTGGTGCTCTTTGCTGTAATATCAACCATTTGGAACGAAGCCAAGTCAGTTAGCGGCACTATCTGATTAGCTTCGTGATCAAAGGTAATAATACTGACATACGCAGTTTCTATTGCTTGTGGATTCTGACGTAAAGAATGAAGCATCATCTGAACACCATTTTTTACCGCTTCAATTGGTTCTCCATTCATAGAACCAGAGGTGTCTAACAGTAGATAAACAGGTAGTCTTCTCATCGTAAAATTATTTGTAATCTTTTACGATTCTACCAATAGTTTGTATAAACATTTTATCATCTACAGCGTCTCCAATTGCATCAAATTTCCACTCTCCATTTCTACGATAAAGCTTACCTAAAATCAAGGCTCCTTTGCCTCTATAACTTGCATCTGTTACGATATCATAGTTAGAGTGTACGTTGTTAACTCGAGAAGGAGTACCTTCATACATCCTAATCTTTGCAAACGGAATGTGTGCAAAATCGAAATTCTGTCCAGGATTAAGATAAATATTTAGAAAAAAGTAAATTTTGTCCACATTAGCGTTAACTCTTGTAAGATCAACAGAAATAACTTCATTATCTAATCCATCATCTCCTCCAACATCTCCTTGTCTGTCGTCTCCACTGTGGCGTAATCCACCGTCGTTAGAAGAAAGTTTTCCTAAAGGGAAATTATTTTTCTGCAGCCAAGCATTGTATTCTGGGGAATAGATCCAATCTACCATATCACCATTTTCGCTGAGCATGATGCAGCTAAGATCTAAATCCACATCTTCTACTACTTTTTTGGTTCCTATTCCTAAGAAACCAGATTTTACTGTTTCGATAGCTCCCCAATTAACTCCAACGCAAAAATTGGTTAATGCTTCTCCTGAACTTTTTCTAAGATCAATTTTTTGACCTTTTTGCAAACTAATCGCCATAAAATTTATTTTTTAGTGTTTTTATTATTTTAGATATGTAGTTTAGATTTCCATCAAAATTTGATATTATACTGATGAAGGATTTCTACAGGTAGTTTTGTTTTACTGTTTCAACTGTTTCTTGTAGTTTTCTGTCTTTGGTAGGTTCTCCAACTGCATTGAACTTCCATTCGCCATTTCTTTTATAGAAAACGCCGAGTACCATTGCAACATGGCCTGCAAAATTATCTCCTTTCGCAATATTATAGGTCGCGAAAACTTCTGAAACTCTTGATGGAGATCCTTCATATATCCTAATTGATGCAAATGGAATTGTCGCAAAGTCTTGTCCTTTATAACTATTAAGAACAAATGCTACATAATTGGTTCTGCTATCCAGTCTGGAAAAATCCAAAGTAATAACCTCGTTGTCCAAACCGTCATCTCCTGATAAGTCACCTGTAAGATCATCTCCACTATGTCTCACAGCTCCGTCTCTGGATTGAAGTTGTCCAAAATAAATTACATCCAATGGATTTTTAGCATCATCATACAAGATACATGATGCGTCCAAATCGACCGCTTCTTTTTTGGTTCCTAACCATCCTTTTTTCTCGATAGCTCCCCAATTGACTCCAACACAGACATTTTTAAGAACAGTTCCATTGTCTTTTTGAAGATTGATTCTTTGTCCTTTTTGTAAATTAATAGCCATTTTATTGTAATTTGTTGTTTAAATTTAAATTCAGCATAGATTGTAGTATACTCATCTCTTCATCAACACTGATTACAAGATTGATTACATCTTGATTTTCTAATTTTTCACGATATCTTACTAAGATATCAGAAATGTCATTAGGAAGTTCACTTTTAAGTGCTTCTGCCTTTTTCTTTAATTCTTCATTACGATTGGTAAGATCATCTACAATACTTTTCTTTGGTGAAGTATTGGGAGTCCTGTCCAATAGCACGGCAATATCATCTGCAAGAAAGTAAAATTCGTTGGTCTGCTGATTCCAAATAAAATCTTCTGTTGTTCCGGAAATCTCAAACAGCTCAAAAATCTGATTGTTAATGTTGTATCCACAAACAAATCTAACTTTGAAATTAGCCGTGTTAAGTTTTCCTAAAAGTTTCCTTTCTACATCGATGTTGTCAAACTCATAATACTTAGCATCTGGTAAACTTAGTAAGAATTCTATTTTAGCGGTTTTACGATAATATTCCGATGCGTAATCAATGGCAAGACTTCTAATTTTGGAAATCTTAAGTTCTTTTCTAATATCAACAAGATTATCATAAAAAGATTTTAAAAATTCCGAAACGTAACCATTGTGAAATTTTCGATCGACCGTGAAATTTTTCTTCCCTGTTTCTTGAGCGAGATACTGTTCAATATAATCCTGATTAGCATCAATTTCATTATAAATCGCAAGTATCTGAGCCTCTTTTTGTTTTTTGATTTTCTCGAGTAAAGAAATCAAGCTGTCTGTATATTGTACATGGAACAACTCCAACTTGTTAACATCCAAATCGTTTTTGGTTTTGGTATCGAAATAGGATTGGATTAACTCGGTCTTAATTATAATATTGATAATCTCAACTTGGTCAAAAAACTTGCTAAGAAGCTTCAGTTTTTGTAATCTTTTTTTACTTTGTTTTAGTATCTCTTTCTCGTGGTCCAATTTTTATATTTAAGAATTCTGAATTTGCTTTTTCAAAGTATCTTCTAAATTTTTTAACTCTACATCCAATTGCTGTCTATTTTGAGTTCCTTGTTGTTGTATCTGTTTTACTTCATTAAGTGTGTTAATTAATGAGCTGGTTGTCTCCCTAAGCGTGTCCATAGAAACAATGGTCTGCTCATTAGCTTTGGAAACATCAATTGTATTTTGTTGTAGCCTTTGAGCGTTCCTTCTTAATATTTCTTCCGTTGTTTGAGATACTTTTTGCTGAACTTCAATATTCTGTTGTTGTCTGTGCATCGCTACTGCTAAGGTCAACTGGTTTTTCCAAACTGGAAGAGTAGTTGTCATAATAGTCTGTGCTTTTTCAGCGATAGAAACATTGTTATTCTGGATCAATCTAATTTGAGGTAAAGACTGTAAAAGAATGAATCTTACTACTTTAAGATCAGCAAGTCTTCTATCTAATCGGTTAACAAAATCTCGCTTATCTGCAATCTGATAATCTAGATAATTGGCTGGATTAGATTCCATAACAGCTAACTCTTCTCTTGATTTCTGCAATTTTATAGTCCCTGCAATAATGTAGTCTTCCATCTTTTTGATGGAGTCTACGTTGCTTGTAAAAATAGTCTGCAAAACCGCATTATCCTTAGTCGAATTGATAATTCCTGCATTTACCTTGTTAGAAATATCAGAAATATTATTGACAATCTTGTCATACTTAACAAATAAGGTTTCAACAGAAGTTACCATGCTTTTTAGAAATGGTATTTTCTTTAAGAATTTTTTGACAGAACTCCCTTCTAATTCGTCAACATCGACGTAATTAAGTTCTGTTAAAAGCTTATTAATTAACTCTCCGACCTCGCCAGAATTCGACTTTCTTACGTTATTAAGAAAAGAGTCACTTTGGCTTGCCAAAGAATTCTGTAATTCGGAACCGAAATTAATGATAGAGTTTGGGTTATGTTCGTCAATGGAATTTACGATTCCATCATACTTTTGTACCTCAAGAGTATTAATCTGAGATAAGTCAACATTCCCATTCTTATCAATGGCGTTATTGGTAACTTGTTGTATCTCCATTATTATTGGTATAAACTTAAATATTTTGCTAATCCATCTCGCTGGCCATTTCCAACAGCTTCAAATTTCCATTCGCCATTTCTTTCATATACTCTACCAAACTCGACAGCGGTTTCTATAGAGAAATCCTCATCTAATTCATACTTTAATATTTCTTCCTTGGTGTCAGTATTAAAGACTCTGATGAAAGAGTTTCTTACTTGTCCGAAATTTTGATTACGGGAATCTGCTTCATGAATGGTTACCACGACCACAATCTCTTTCACTCGTGGATCTATTCCTGTAAGATCAATATTAATTTGCTCATCATCACCATCTCCCTCTCCCGTAAGATTATCTCCAGTATGCGTTACAGATTTGTCTGGAGATTGAAGATTATTATAAAAAACAAAAAACTCATCAGAAACTAATTTTTTATTTTCGTTAAGAATGAAAACCGAAGCATCCAAATCAAATGAACCTCCAGTACTTGAATTATTAGAATCCCAACCTAATCCTATAGTGAATTTTGGTGCGTTAATGTTTTGTCTCTGTCCTTTTTGTAAGTTAATAGCCATTGTAATTTATGTTTTAATTTATTAATATTAGTTTTATACTCATCCATTTGGTGATAGTTGTTGCTAATTGCCAAATGCATAATTTGTAGTCTCTGCTCTTCTGAAATATTGTCATATACAAAATCAAAATCACTTTCCTTCATCAATAAGATATACTTTGTAATTCTTGTATTGAATTTGAAATGTTTTCCGCCCATCAGTTCTGTCAAATCTTTGGTGGTCTTTATCTTGAAATAATTGTAGTGATTTTCAATTTGTGGATGAACATTATTATTCATCAGCTCCGCAAAATATACGAAAACAAAATCACCCTTTACTTCATATTGATCAAGAATTTTGCAAACCGTTTTTTCATGACTTCCTGTAATCTTAATATCATCCATAAAGATACAATACTTTCCATTTACAAAATCTCTATCAATGTAGTAAGTGTCATTAGAGATCAGGTTAATTCTTTCTTCAAAACTCATATTGCCATAGTCTTGTGCATAAGTCTGAGTCCGATGGATTTTACCTTCAATACAAGCAGGACGATCATTTTCGAACAAAAAATAATTCAAAAATTCTTTGAAAAAGCTGCTCAAATAATTGGATGCGGTTGGAATGGTATGATAAGGACTTGGGAACAAAATAATCTCATTCTGTCTTACTATTTCTTCTCCATACTCCTTAATAAACCCTTCGAACAAATCCTTAGCAAACAGCTTTGCAAAATAGGTATCTCCAAACTTAAAATGACTATACGCAGCCTCATCGAACGGACACCGATATTCATTATAAATCTTGTGTAAGCTGTACCTTTTATTATTCATCATTTATGTTAAAATTTTATCAATTTCGCCTTTACTCCGAAGTTAATAGCTCCTTGATAATCAGCTATCGGATTGTCTCCAATATGCAGAATTTGTTTTTTTTCTATTGTTTTCAATTTATTAATTTCTACAAACATCAATTCAAATATTTTTGGATTGGGTTTGGATACTCCAACTTCGTCAGAAAATATCATAAAAGAAAAAAGTTGGTCAAGCTGTAAAGTTGTCAGGACTTTTCGTAATAGATAACCATTAATCAAAGCAGTGTTGCTTAATAAACTGGCCGTTTTTTTTTCTTTTGCTATCAGCTGGAGAACGTCATCAATATCATGCCAAATTATATGTGGCATATTTTCCATGAAAAGTTGATCTGTTTCATCAAAGAAAAGCTGAACTTCATTCATATCAATATTGTTGATGGACTTACCCAATTCACTAAGAATTAGTAAAAGAATTTCTTCTCTTGTTACATGCAATCCTGTCTTTTCCGTAATCCCATTATATACATTATCAAAGTGACGAAAGACCTTATCTATTATTGGAAGATCATCTTTGAGTACGAAAAACTTCTTCAAAAGAACATTTCTCTTTGGTTTGAATTCTGGATTACTTCTAATAATGGTCATCCACAAATCAAAAGAGAAATGTTCATGAGTCAAGAAATCAATCTCAGATATTTGCTTATTTTCTAATGCTCTCAAAAAAAATTATTTGATGATCGAACCATTATAGTATTTTTCTAAGAAAAATCCTAAATCAGCTTTGTAACCAATTCCTGAAGCTTCAAATTTCCATGCTCCATTACGCTTATATAGTCTTCCGAATTCTACTCCTGTTTCGATTGAGAAATCTTCGTCCAATTCATATTTTGCAATTTCTTCGTTAGATCCATTATCAACAATTCTGATGTAAGAATTACGAACTTGTCCGAAGTTTTGTTTTCTTCTTTCAAAATCTTCAATAGTCACTACAAATAGAATCTCTTCTACTCTTGCATCAACTTTTTCCAAATCAATTACAATAGCTTCATCATCATCTCCATCACTGTTGCCTCCGGTTGGGTCATCTCCTGTATGCGTCAAAGCTCCATCTGGGGAAACCAAATTGTTATAAAATATAAAATACTCTTCTCCAACTAACTTTCTATTGGAATCTATCATAATTGCAGATGCATCAAGATCAAAATCATGTCCTGTTCCTTCATTAGGATCCCAACCTAATCCAATTGTCATTTTGGTTAATCCGATGTCAATCTTCTGACCTTTTTGTAAATTAATTGCCATTCTTTTCTGTTTTTTTATATTAATTAAATTGTTT
>NZ_JBYVEB010000055.1:0-21465 GCF_058117085.1 Chryseobacterium sp. CG10_8
AAAAATATGTCGAAAAAGGATTTTCGGTTATTGGCGCTTCTCGAGATTTGACTTCGATTGAATCCTTTGTCAAGGAAAATCAGTTGGATTCCAATATGATTGAATTGAAATATTTTGATGCAACTGATTTTGCGAGTCATCAAATTTTTTACAACTCACTTTCAGTAAATCCTTCGATAGTAGTTTATGCGGTTGGTTTTTTGGTTCAAAATCAAGAAGCTTTCAAAAATTTTGATAAGACCTTCCAAATGATGAAGGCTAATTATGTGGGAGCTGTTTCAATTCTCAATATTATTGCAAATGACCTTTCCAATAAAAGTTTGGAACGCATCATCGGACTTTCATCACTTTCAGGAGTAAGAGGAAGGAAGAGTAATTTTGTCTATGGAAGTACGAAATCTGCTTTCACCCAATATTTAGCAGGACTTCGACAAGAGCTTTCCTCACGAAATATTGAGGTCAATGTTTTGGTTATCGGTTACATCAATACCAAAATCAATGAAGGATTAGACCTCAATAAAAACTTGATTATGGAACCTGATTATGTCGCCAATTACATTGTCAATGCTGGAAATTCTTTCTCCATTGTTCCCAATTGGAAATGGAAAATCATCTATTGGATTCTAAAATTATCGCCTGAATTTTTGGTGGCGAAGTTGCCTTAAATTAATAAGAATTGTTTAGTCTTCATAGAATTGTACTCCATTCATTCCAACTGGGCAAAGTTTTCCATTTTTTATAAAATAATAGACATAAAAACTTTTGTAATGATTATCCAAAGAAGTGGCATAACTTAATTTTAGAAATTTATCGTAATTAGGTGGAATAAATTGACTTTCAAAAATATTTCTTCTCTCATTAATCTGATATAATCCAATCCTATTTTTTTGTGAAATCAACAGTATATTGCCGTATTCGGAAATTTCAATAGAGTCGTACATAATATCGGTAATCCAATCAATTTTATTGAAGTCAAACACTCCCCATTTCTTTTTTTTTCTAAATAAAACCACGTTATTTTCGTAATAATCATCACTGCCAATAATCTGTATTTCATCATATTCAGGATTAATTGGTTTAATAGATATTCCATAGTATATATCTAATCCATACTTATTTCGGTTTTTAATTACTTTAATTTTTGACGCTTCATTTATGTGGGAAGGATTAAAATAATAAATATTATTCGCCTTAATATCTATAGAACTTATTGTGATTTTTTTTGTTTCTCCAAAATTTGCAAGTTTACTGTAAATTTCATCATGATCTGATGATTGTTTTTTTTCAAAAAAATCATCAAATACTACTTTAAAGGATTTTGTGCTAAAGTTTTGGGTTGATAATGTGTATGTATCATCCTTTTTAGCAAAAAATATGTAGTCTTTGTATTCTGGTTTCTTTTTATAAGAATTTTTATAGTCAAGATAGTTTACCTCTTCATATAGCGGTTCAAAAATCCATTTTTTTAGGCTGACATTATAAAGACCATATTTGTTGTTTATTTTGATTTTGTAATTTCCATTATGAAAATTTTCGAATTTCTGAATATTATTTAAAATTGTTATTTGAGAATAATTTTTTAATTTCCAAAGGCTATCTATATCTTCTTTCACAAAGAAATTTGATTTTTTACCAACCATTATTTCGTTACAAGCCGTAATATTATAATATTGACATGGAAAGATAATTTCTCCGTCGATATTGGTATAACCAACTTTGCCTGCTTTCACAATGTAGAAATCATTATCTTCACTATGTAAAATCTCTCTTTCAATTAAATCGTATTCGACTGAAATTTTCGCATTTCCTAAAGAATCAATGACGCCTGTTTTTCCATTTTTGTAAACAAGCCATCTGAAATTGTTATAGTCTATTGAAACAGAATCGTATTCAGGATTAACAATTATTTTACCTGTTTGGTCAGCATATCCCCAAAGGTTTTCAATTCTAAATGGAACACGAAAATTTTGAGCTTGACACAATATAATGTTGAGAAACAAAAATAAGATTAAGTTTTTTTTCATCAGTTTAATGCAAAAAAGGTAGTAACTAATAAAGCGAGGAAATTTCCTCGCCCTAAATTAATATAATTATTATTCTAAAATCCTTTTGCGGTCCCTTTTTTCGATGTAATCAAAAATAGCATCTTTAGTTGTGAGCCAATTTCTTCCTTCTTTGAAGGCGTCTATTTTTCCTTGTCTCGCCAAAAGACTTACATAATCTTGACCATAAGGAACATCTGGCTCTTTCACAATATCAGAAATATTTTGATACTGATCGTAAGAATTGTTAAGAGAGCTAAGGTAGATGTCAATACTTCTTTCCAACGCTTGTAAGACCAAAAGCAAAATTTTAGAATAATCTCCATTGTTGGCTTGATTAAGAGCATCGTAATATTTCTTTCGGTCATTTTTCAAAATAATTGCTGGAGGAAAACCTTCCTTCATCAACAACAAATTGAAAATCAGTCGAACGGTTCTTCCGTTTCCATCAAAAAAAGGATGAATCCAAACAAAACGATGATGAAAAATAGCAGACTTAATAATTGGATTAATTTCAGTTGAATTTGTCCAATCAATAAGCTCCGTCATGTATTCGTCAACTTTCAGTGCATTTGGCGGAACAAAGTTTGCTCCCGAAATTCTTACACCAGAAGTTCTATATTTTCCAGCATAATCTTTTTCAATTTTTTGCAAAACCAAATGATGAACGCCCAAAATATCTGATGACTTCAAATTGTAATCCTGCACAACCAAGCCTTCTACATATTCAATTGCTTCTTGATGATTAACTGCTTCAAAATGTTCTCTCAGAGATTTTCCTTTGATGGTAAATCCTTTTTCCAAAACCATTTTGGTCTCTTGTAAAGTCAACGTATTTCCTTCGATACTGTTAGAATTGTAAGTCCATTCCAAAGTCAGACTTTCTTTAATGCTCTTCAAAGCGTAAGTCGGAATAGGGCGTAATTTATCCAATTCAGCTTTTTTCTGCTGAATTCTTTCGAGTTGTTTTTCAAGACCTTCAAAGTGATATGGATAGTTTTGCCATTTCATAATGACAAATATACAATTTATTTTCTTAATATCGGATAGTATATTTTTTGTTTTTATCTGATGTTAAAATATTGTCAGTAAAATTGAAAAACCCTTTCAGAGTTTAGAACTCTGAAAGGGTTGAATTGAAAAATCAAGATTTTAATTTATGATTTTAAATTTAATTTTAGTTCCAGTTCGTCCAATTGTTCTTCAGCGATTGGACTTGGTGCGTCAATCAATTCAAGTTTAAGGAGTTCAAAAATGAATAATTTTGCTAATTTTTCAGTATTGAATATTTTTCTAAAAAAGATAGTAAGATTTTACAATCTTCACTAGCGAATTCTTTTTTGTCAAAAACATATGTTAATGAATCATTGAATATTTTAATAAAAATGCAGTTTTCATAAAATGAATATGCGGTTTTCTTCCAAATTATTTTTGTGCTCATTATTGGATTTTGAAATTCAATATTTTCGTTGTCCAATAATATATAAGTTTCATAAATATTATTCTCTTTTAATTCAAGAATATAACTCTCAATGCTGGCATCAATTTTTTTCTTGGATTGTAAATATTGAAATAATATCAAAAAAAGGTAGATAAAGGAAAAAGTTCCCCCATATCTCAAGATGTAATTTAAGGCACTTTGTTCAAAATCCTTCAATGGAAAAAATCCTATTCCTAGGAACAGAAAAGTGATTAATAATAGTTTTCTAATCTCTTTGATTCTTTTTTTCCAAATGTATTTAAAGAATAAGCGTTGATTTTGTCTTTCAATTTGTTCACTGAAAGCAAGTGTTATAATAGTTTTCTCAATCATATTAAAAAGCGAGGAAATAAATTTCCTCGCTCTAATTTATGATTTTAAATTTAATTTTAGTTCCAGTTCGTCCAGTTGTTCATTGGCGATTGGACTTGGTGCGTCAATCATCACGTCTCGACCAGAATTGTTTTTCGGGAATGCGATGTAATCTCTGATGACTTCGTTTCCATCTAAAATAGCAACTAATCTATCAAATCCAAAAGCTAAACCTGCGTGAGGTGGAGCTCCATATTTAAAGGCATTCATCAAAAATCCGAACTGTGCTTCTGCTTCTTCTTTGCTAAAGCCTAACAAATCAAACATTTTACTCTGTAAATCTTTATCAAAAATTCTTACAGAACCACCACCGATTTCATTTCCGTTCAAGACCATATCGTAAGCATTGGCTCTTGCTTTTCCTGGATCAGTTTCTAATAAATGAACGTCTTCTGGTTTTGGTGAGGTGAATGGATGGTGCATTGCGTGATAACGTCCTGTTTCTTCGTCCCATTCTAAAAGTGGGAAGTCAACTACCCAAAGTGGAGCGAATTCATCAGGTTTTCTTAAACCTAATTGATTTCCTAATTCCATTCTAAGAGCTGAAAGTTGAGCTCTTACTTTTCCGGCATCGCCACTCATAACGAGCATTAAGTCGCCTTGTTTTGCGCCAAATTTATCGGCGATTTTCTTTAAATCCTCTTCGTTATAGAATTTGTTAACACTGGAAGTAATAACGCCATCGTTTCCAAATTTAATCCAAACCATTCCGCTTGCACCAATTTGTGGACGTTTTACCCAATCGATTAAAGCATCGATTTGTTTTCTTGTATAATCTGCACAACCTTCCACATTAATTCCGACAACCAATTCAGCGTCATCAAAAATTTTGAAATCTTTGCCTTTGGTTTCTTCATTCAGTTCTACGAATTTCATTCCGAAACGGATGTCTGGTTTGTCGTTTCCGTAGGTTTTCATCGCTTCTTCAAACGTCATTCTTGGGAATTTTCCGAATTCTTTTCCTGAAATATCTTTCAAAAGAGAAGCCGTCATTCCCTCAAAAATATTTAGAACATCTTCTTGCTCTACAAACGCCATTTCGCAATCGATTTGGGTAAATTCCGGTTGACGGTCTGCACGCAAATCCTCATCACGGAAACATTTTACAATCTGGAAATAACGGTCCATTCCGCCGACCATCAATAACTGCTTGAAGGTTTGAGGTGATTGAGGTAATGCATAAAATTGTCCCGGATTCATACGGCTTGGAACCACGAAATCTCTTGCGCCTTCTGGTGTCGACTTAATTAAAACCGGAGTTTCGACTTCAATAAAACCTTTGTCAGAGAGATAATTTCTAACTTTTTGCGCCATCTTGTGACGGAAAATCAATTTATCTTTTACTGGATTTCTCCTGATGTCGAGGTAACGGTATTTCATTCTCAATTCTTCGCCACCGTCGGTTTCGTCTTCAATCGTGAAAGGAGGCAGTTGAGATTCGTTCAATAAATTTAATTCAGAAACCAAAATCTCGATTTCCCCCGTTGGAATTTTTGGATTTTTAGAAGTTCTTTCAATCACGGTTCCTTTTACCTGAATCACAAATTCACGTCCCAATTTTTTGGCTTGTTCCATCAAATCTTTGGAAGAACGCTCTTCATCAAAAACCAACTGCGTAATTCCGTAGCGGTCTCTGAGGTCAATCCAAATCATAAATCCTTTGTCACGGCTGGTTTGTACCCATCCTGAAAGTGTTACTTCTTCATTAAGATTTTTTAGCGACAATTCGCCATTGGTATGTGTTCTGAACATTTTTTATTGAGATGTTAGATAATTAGACGTTAGACGTTAGACTTTTGAGGTCTAAATTTCAAGTTGCAAAGATAATTATTTTAAAGGAAAAACCCTGTCCGCATTTTAAATGAAGAAAGGGTTTTAATATAAAATAGTTAATATGGTTTTATTGAGTAATCCACTCCAAAGCTTTTTCTAAGACTTCGTCTTTTCCAGCTTTGATTCCTTCCACTGTTGGTTTGATTTCTACATCAGGAACTATTCCTATTCTTTGTGTTTCTTTTCCATCGGGATAATAGACACCAATTCCGCTAATCATTGTCATGATGTTCCCCGGAAGATATAGTTTGGAAACGTTACCATCTGCGCCAGCGGTTGTTGAACCAAAAACCTTAGAGTTAGGTGCAGTTCGAAATGCCATTGTTGTATATTCGGCTTGACTTTGGGTTGTTTCGTTGATAAGAATGGCGATTTTTCCTTTATAATAATTGTTTCCGCTTCCTGGTACATCAAGATTTTTAGTGAAAGTAAAAAGACCTGGGATTTCATTGGAAGTCTGAGAGAATTTTACAAATTCGGTTGGGTTGGGCTTTAAAAATCTTCCCAAACTGAAAACTACAAAATCTGAAGGGTAACATCTTAGGTCTATAACTAATCCTTTGGTGTTTTCGATTTCTTTCATTGTATCGGGAATACTTTTGGAATCAATACTTCCCAAATAGAAATAAGCAACTTTATCATTAAGCTTGTTGTAATAGTCTCCTTTTTTTCTGTTGTTATAATCAATTTCTTTTAGGGGAGCGGTTTTTAACGTAAGTGACTTGGTGTTGCCATCTCTTAAAATTTTAACATCAATGGACTTTTCTTTACTCCTTAAAAGATAATGACCTATATTTCTTAATTGTGTAGGATAATTGGAAGCAGGAGTTATATCTAAATTATCACTGACAATTTGTTTGGTTGATTTCCCATTCACTTCGAGGATGATATCGCCTTTTAAAAGTTGGGATTCTGTTTCGTTTTTAATTTTATAGAATTCTTTAACCACCGCTTCATCATCCACAAAAGTGAGTTCAACAGGTACGGTTCGGTCTCCAAAATATTCAGTTAAAATTTTGTTTCCGCCCCAAATATTAGCATGGGTATCATGAATTCTTGCGATAAGTGCCAGTGATGTAAGGGTGTATTCTGTCTCGTTTTTGGAATTGATAAATTTTGGGATGAATTCTGTTAAGACATTCTTCCAATCTTTTTCAATCAAGTTTTTGTAAGGAAAACAGTACTGAATCACATTCCAATATCGGAAAAGCGACAATAATCGGAATCCTTCGTCAGGATAAGTCATTTTTTCGTAGGCATTTTCGTTTTCGAAAATTGGGTTACCTACTTGTTTGACGAAATCAAGGTAATAATTTTTTTGTGGTCTTTTTGCTTCCTTAATTCTTAATAGGAGTTGAGTGAGATCTTTGGAATACCCAGAGTTGGTGATCCAATCTAAATCTGGACGGATTTTGATTTTGTCACTTTCGGGTTCTTTTATTTTTGTGGTTTCAAATTCGCCCAAGCCTTTAATCCAATTTGTTAGAATTTCATCTCTTTTGTTAGGACTTAGATTGTTGATTTTGGGTAAAATTCTGAAAAGTTCATAATCCCAATTGTAATTGCCTTCCGCCACCCGTGGATGATAATATTTGAGATATCCCCAAATTAACCCTAAATTCTTAAGGTTATCAACGTTTTTGGAATCGATTGCCAGATTGGAGATTTTAGAACCCGAGTCGAATTCTTTATCCATATCAACTTTCGTTAGTTTTTTTTCAAAAGCAATAGCTTTTGAAATATCTTTCCCGTCGATACTTATTTTTAAATCATCCACCCAAACTTTTCCTTTGCCAACAAGTAACGCACCGATCACTATTTGTTTGGTTTTTTCGGGATTCATAGGAAGGGTGATTTCGTATTTTTTCCAGTCGTTGTCCCCTTTAATTTCCTGATTTTGCATATTGTCAAATGCGATTTCGGGGTCAATTCGCATCCAGAGTCCTGCAAAACCATCTGCTGCTTCAGTTTTCAAATATCCAGAAAGGGTGATTTTTTTTCCATCATAATTCTTTGGTAAATTAAAACCAACGCCTGAAAATTCCTTTTCATCCGAATTGGTAATTAGCATGGATTGGCTGCCCTCTTGTTTTATTTTTTGGTCGATGGAGATATTGTTGTCCTTTTGACTAATTGCAAACCATCCAGATGGTAGATTTTTTTCAGCTTTTTCGAAACTCAGATTGAGATCTTGCCCATAAATGAATAATGAGAAAATGAAAAATAATAAAGAAAGTTGTAGCTTTTTCATTGGTGTATTTTTTTGTCAAATGTATATTGAGGCGAATCAATTGAAAAGCGTTGGAGCTCCATTTTATCATTCTTTAAGAAGTTATGAAGTATTTTAACATCTTTAAAAGTTGGTTGCTCTTAAAGGAATTAACACTTATTTGGCTGGCGATTCCAAAAGTTTTACAATCTCAGGTTGGTTATACTTTTTGGCATATTCGAGGGCAGTGCTTCCTCTTTCTGATTTTTTGTTTTTGTCGGCTCCGTTTTCTATTAATTTTTTTGCGAATTCTACATTTCCATATTTTGCAGCATACATCAGAGGAGTTTTGTCTTCGCAAATCCAGTCGAGGTCAGCTTTTTCTTCAATGAGTTTGTTGAAGAATTTTGGACGATTCAATTTTATTGAAAGAGCAAGCAAAGAATAAGAAGCTTCTTTGACTTGGAAACATTTGTTGAGATCGTCTTTGGTAACGTAAGTTGAAAACTCATCAATATTGTCATATTCCAGCATTCCTTTCATTTGGGGAGTTATTTCTTGCGAAAAGAATAGGGTGGAAGTCAGTAATCCAAAAATTAAAAGTGTTTTTTTCATTGTAGTATTTTTTAATGGGTTTGAAATTATTTTTCTGGGACATATTCCAGAATATCTCCTGGTGTACAATCTAAGGCTTTGCAAATGGCTTCCAATGTTGAAAGCTTTAATGCTTTTGCTTTTCCTGTCTTTAAGATGGAAAGGTTGGCTTGTGTAATGCCTATTTTTTCTGCTAATTCTTGCGACTGCATTTTGCGTTTGGCAAGCATGACGTCGATGTTGATAATGATAGGCATAGTTTATATGGTTAAGTCGTTTTCTTCTTGAATTTTGTATCCTTTCGCGAAAATTTCCTTTAAGAAAATTAATATCAATCCAGTGAGTATGTAAATTAGAGGAGGTGTAGTATCATACGTGTTAGGTTTTCCACTAAATCCGTTGGTAATATCTATCAGCAAAGTGATAATTCCAAAAGCCATCAAACCGAATCCTAAGAATTTTAAATCACCAATGATATCCTTTGTGAAAATTTCGTCCTTTGAAAGCTTAGATACAATTCTCATTACAAAGAATAAAATGAAGCAAATTGAAAGCAAGCCAATAAAAGCGAGCGTAATTCCTTCGGTTGTATTTTCAGTTGCTAAAACCATTTTTGTAAAAGGATATTGAAACTGGATGATTTCGGAATTGATTTGACCATTATTATTTGGTGCTCCCCAACTACTTTTAGATATGAAAGAATTGGTTATTCCTGTAAAAATGTAATAGAACATTAGACTAAATATCCATACACTTACAGTAATAAAACCGATAACATAAATAGAAAATGGAATGCGAAGCCAATATAGAAGTGAGTTTTTGCCTATAATTTTCATGACAGTGTTATTAAATGGTTAAATCATTTTCAGATTGTAGGTCATAGCCTTTTTTGAAAAATTCAATTACGAAAAGCATAAAAATTCCCAACAGAAAAATAAAAAAGGTAAAGAATGGAGTAGGTGTAAATATATTTCTTGTTATTAACATCCAAACAACCATGTAAACAGGAAAATAAGCAATATTGATAATTGCAAACCTCTTTAACCAAGAAATAGATTGTATGTTGAAGAATTTCTCTTTGCTTAGTTCTTTCAATATTTTGTACATGCTAAACAAAAGAGCCGACATGAACAATTTATTGATAAAAGTGATTAAGAAAGTTGCCAGAGAAAATATCCCAGTAAATAAATTTTGTTCCGTAAAAGGATAATAGAATTTGAATTTTAAAAGGTTATTCATTGGTTGTGTCCATTGATTTTGTGACCAACCTACGTCATTTCCTAAAATAAAGAAGTTAGAGAGTAACTGATTATCTGTTTTAAAGTTGTAATAGCAAACTGCAAAACCTATCATTTCATAAACGAAATGAAAAAAGACAATGCAAAAAAGCACAAGGAAAAAGTAACTTAAATACTTCGAAACGGAATTTTCGCCAATGAGTTTCATAATGCTTATGTTTAAATAGTTAATTCGTTTTCGGATTGCAGGTCAACACCTCTTTTGTAGATGATTCCTATTATATATATGATACCTGCGAAAACAAGAAAATTGTAATCTTCGTCTCCAATCGTTGAGGTTATAGCTATTTTGTTCTTAACGAGCTCTGCAATAATCCCCACTCCAATAGAAAATATCCCTAATATCAAAGATAAAGTTGATATTTTGGAAATCAAACGATATACTTCGACCGAGAAGGGATTCTTAAGATTGACTTTATCCAAAACTCTAATGACAGTCAATATAAGGTTAGCCTCTAATGCATAGAATATACTTGTTAGAAGAATAATAATTGGTGCTCCTTTTCCTAATTGATCCATGTTTTGGAAAATTATTTTGAATGGAATCATCGAAAAGTTGCTAAATAATACTTCACCACTTATGTAAGAGTAGATTTTCAAAAGAAAAAATACGCCATACATTATTGTGGAAATCCCCAAGCCGATGTACATTACCCAAAAAGCAATTTTAAGTAGAACAAGGATGAAATTTGACTTTTTCATAATTTTAAATATTTATATCGCAAATGTATAAATAATTATCGTAAAACGATAAAAAATTATTTAAAATTGATATAATTTAGCTTAACATATTGAAAATCAAAGATGATTTTTTTCATGGTGAAATCTATTTCAAAAAAAAATGTTTAACTTCGTGAGAATCAAAAACAAAATAATATGGGAAAAGGAGATATCAAATCTAGAAGAGGTAAAGTTACCAATGGAAGTTACGGAAAGACTCGACCTAGAAAAAGGGGAAGTTCAGCATCATTTGTTGCAAAACCTAAAGATGTAAAACCTGCATCTAAAGTGAAAGAAGTTACTTCAAATGCGGACAGAGATACGGTTAATTTCAGTGAAGATCATGAACTCAATTATCATTTGAAAAAGAATGGTCTGTCGTCTTCCAAAGACAATCGTGCAAAATTAGTTGAACTTGGAAGTGCTTTGAAGGTAGAACTTGGAAAGAAGATCTTAACTCACGAAGAAGTGGATGGTCTTATCATCAAAAATATTGGTGATTTCAAAGCTGTAGGTCAAAAATAAGAAGGGCTATCATAAAGAATGAAAAAGCAAAAAACCGAAGAATTTCTTCGGTTTTTTGTTTAATGAATTTTATTGTTAGAATTATTTTCCTCCCAAAATTCCGCCAAGAAGGTCTCCTAATCCTCCGCTTTGCTTTTGGTTTCCACCTCCACCAAGAACGCTTCCAAGGATGTCACCAAGTCCTCCACCAGAAGAAGCCTGAGAGCCTCCACCTAATACTTGACCAAGAATGTCGTTCAAAGGATTAGATTCTTGTTGTTGAACTTGTTGTTGAGCACCACCTAAAATACCACCTAATAAATCGCCAAGTCCACCTGCACCAACATTATTTTGTTGCTTTTGTTGACCGATGTATCCCATGATGATAGGTGCTAATGTTGCTAAGATAGGTCCAATTTTGCTCATAGAAATTCCGGTTTTTTCTGACAAAGAATTTTCCACTTGAGCTTTTTGTCCTCCAAAAATATGATCCAAAATAGAACCACCTTCAGCTTGTCTTGATTCAGCTTGAGAAAGGTCGTTCAAGATACTTCCGTCATGGTCCTTGTCCAAAGCGTTGTTCAAAGATTCAGCTTCTTTTGCATCCTGGGATTTATTTTTTAAATACCCTATAATCAAAGGCGCAGCTACCACAGCTAAAGCAATCATTTGACTTTTAGAAATTCCAAATTTGTTTTCTGACTGTTCTGCAGCTGGACTGTTGGAAAGCCCGGAAATTAAATCTAATAGACTCATAGTTTTTTATTTAAATTAAAAGTTAAACGCTTTCCAAATTTAACAAAAAGCATTCCGAAAATATTTTCTATTAATGATAAACTTATGTTAAAGTTTTATTTTACTGTTTTTTTATTTCTTCAATGGACCATCCTTGCGCCTGTTTCAACTTAATATAATCTTTGGCGGTGTCTTTCATCCATTCTATATTTTCTGGTGTTTCTGGGTTTTCGATGGTGATTTCTACGATTCCAACATTATTTGTTAGCCATGGGATTAGGTAGTATTTTAGTCCTCCTTTATAGGATTTGAATTCATTAAATTCTCTTCCTATTTCAGTGTTTGAGATGGTTTTGTAACTAAGTAGATAGAAGAATGGGATGAAAAAGCATGAATAAGAAACGTACTTGGTTTTGCTCCAATTCCAGTTTGCTAAGCCGTAACCAATCAACATTGCAAAAACCAAATTGAAGGGAAAGAAAAATACATAATTATCAGTGACGGCATATATGGTTCCGAATCCAAAATTTCCAACTGCGGAAAGGAATAGGATCCAAAAGAGCTTTTTATCTTTTTGGTATAATTTCCAAATTCCCCAAAATCCTAATAGGGTAAAAATATTGAAATTATATATAAGATATCCAAAGGCTTTGACAGCATCTTTCGCATATTGTAATGGTGATTTAAGAAATGAGTTACCAACCCAATTAAATCTTCCAGAAGAATATACAGCGTTGAAAGGAAGTCCTTGTAAAATGTTTAGGACAAAAAGCGATGAAAAAAACAGTGCGAAAATTATTAGGCTTTTATATTTGGTCTTGGAATCGGTATTCGCAAAATGGATTAATAATAAAAATCCAGGTAAAATAGTAATACTTAAAATATGTGCCCAAAAACTAATCCCGTAGAAGATGGAGGCTAAAATTAAATATTTGGAGTCTAAGGTATTCCAAAATTTTATAACATTTAGAAGATAAAGAGCAAGCCAAATCGCATAGAAGGTGTACACTTCTACAATTTCTGCATTTCGCCAAAAGGTAAAACTAAATCCCAGGATACATGATGTCACAATAGCCATCCAATTTTTTTTGCCCCAGTAAAGGATGATAAAGTAGAAAATTGTGATACAAAACGCAGAGGAAGTGACAACAAATATTTTACTAATTGTTTTTGCATCCAGTGAAGTGAGATGCTTAAGAAAAAGAACCGAATTAGAATATAAAAAGTGTGATAAAGGAGTGGCCACAGTTTCCCAGTCGTCAATTTCGACCGATAAGACAAAACCAATACAATCTCCAAATGTTATTTTAGTGCTACTTCCCAGCCAATAAATTACAAGAAAAAGTATGAAAATGAGAATTGCACTTATACGACTTTTCATCAAATTTTCATTTTTTAAAAATAGGTACATTGCTACAAGCTTCACCAAACATCAATGATTTCACAATTGGTTTTAGCTGTTCCACCAATTCGATGTAAGCATTTTCTGGGATTTCTTTGTCGGTGCATCCTTTGACCAAGACTCTTTTTCCAATCATTTCTGTAAAATCGTGAGTCTGTATGGCATTATGCATCAATAGAACTTCCAAATCTTCGTGATTACCGAAAATAATTTTTTTGGTTACATCCGTCAATTTTGCGGTAATCAGGAAATATGCCCAAAGTGGAACAATCGCATCTGCCGAATTGTAAATGTAGACATAACAATCTTTATACTCAGCTACATTGATCGCTTCTGCTTTTTCCCGAAAGTCTTTTTCTTTCAGAATCATACCTTCCCAAAGAAAATCTTTGAGGTCAATACCTTTTCGCTCCCCTTTTGGGACCAATGTTGAAAGGTCAAAATTAATGAGGCCACTTTCAGCAACACGGTTTTTTATTTCGAATTCTTCGGACATTTTTTATTATTATCTTTACACAAAATTAAGTTAAATAATTGGTTTGTTAGATTTCAATATCTCAAATCAAACATCTGAAATCTAATATCTAACATCTAAAACATTGAAATACTATATCATTGCAGGAGAAGCGTCAGGTGATTTACATGGAAGTAATCTCATCAAAGCGTTGAAAGTTGAAGACCCTCAAGCGGAATTTCGTTTTTGGGGAGGTGACCTTATGGAGGCAGCTTCTGGAGAGAAACCAGTGAAGCATTACAAGGACCTTGCTTTTATGGGTTTTTTAGAGGTTGCTAAAAATCTGAAAACAATTCTCAACAACATAAAATTCTGCAAACAAGATATTCAGAAACACCGTCCAGATGTTTTAATTCTAATTGATTACCCTGGTTTTAATTTAAGGGTCGCAGAATTTGCAAAGAAATTAGGAATTAAAGTAGTCTATTATATTTCCCCGCAGCTTTGGGCATGGAAGGAAGGAAGGGTAGAGACGGTTAAAAAATACGTTGACGAAATGTTGGTGATTCTTCCTTTTGAAAAGGATTTTTATAAAAAGCACCAAGTTGATGCACATTTTGTTGGTCATCCTTTATTAGATGCGATTTCGGGACTTCCAGAAATTCATCCTGAGCAATTTAGGAAGGATTATGGGCTTAATGAGAAAGAAATTATCGCACTTTTGCCGGGTTCTCGAAAACAAGAGGTTGAAAAAATGTTGCAAATGATGCTTTCCGTAAGGTCACGTTTTCCAGATTATCAGTTTGTAATAGCAGGAGCTCCAAGTTTGCCGAAGGAGTTTTATGAAAAATTTGTAGATGATGATGTTCATTTTGTTTCCAATAAAACCTATGACTTATTGAGGTGTTCCAAAGCAGCGTTGGTGACTTCAGGAACAGCAACTTTAGAAACAGCATTGTTGAATATTCCAGAAGTAGTCTGTTATCGTGGAAGCTGGGTTTCCTATGAAATTGGGAAAAGATTGATTAAAAATATCAAATACATTTCACTTGTTAACCTAATCATGGACAAGGAAGTTGTCACCGAATTGATTCAAAACGAACTTACCTCCGAGAATTTAGTCAGAGAACTGCAATTGGTTCTTGGTGAAAATCGGCAAAGCATTCTTCATAATTACCAACTTCTTCGTGAGAAACTGGGTGGGAAAGGAGCAAGCCAGAATGCAGCTGAGATTATTGTAAAAGGGTGATTTTCCTAATAATATTTTAATTTATTATCTTTATTTTTATGTAGATAAAGGTAAAGATTGAATAAGCAACCACTTTTAATTCTTTGTTTAGGTTTTATTCTTGGAATTGTTTTTCAGGATTATTTTGTGTTGCCCATCAGTTGGATTCTTGGATTACTTGGGTTTTCATTGCTTTCTTTTCTTGTCTTTTTTCGACGAATTCGATTAGGAATCAAAGGTAGACACGTAAGCCTTATCATTTTCTTTGTTATGATGGGAGCGTTGCTTCATCATTTTCATCAGTATACACCTCCAAAAATTGAGCTTTGTACTAAGGAAACAGTGATCTTTCAATTAGAGAAGAAACTAAATTCTAATGCAAAGAATAAAAGGTATGAGGTGACGGTTCAAAATTCTCATCAAAATTTTAACGTTGTTCTTTCAATTCCTCATGAGTTCCCTGAATTAGATTTTTTACATTATTATAAAGCTGAGGTCTTTGTTTATAAAGTACAAAATGATGCAAGTAATTTTCGTTTTGACTACTATCGATACCTTGCAAGAAAGGATATTTTCTATCAGATGTTTTTCTCCAAAAATCTTGAGAAATTGCCGAAAAGGGATGTTTCCTTCTATAATCAAATCAAACAAGCTCGGCTAAATGTCTTGAAAAATATTGAACATTCTTCTCTTAATAGGGATTCTCAAAACTTTGTAAAGGCAATTATTTTAGCTGACCGGACGGAAATGGACGGTGATACCGTTAAAGATTTTCAAAGAAGTGGTGTTGTACATTTGTTGGCGATTTCCGGTGGGCATGTGGTGATTATTTTCGGAATGTTCTTTTGGTTTTTTCGGTTGCTTTTTCCTTGGAAAAGAAAGTTTAGTATTGCGATGGCTTTACTTTCAATATGGATATTTACTGTTTTTATAGGGTTTGGAAATTCTGTTGTGAGGGCAAGTATTATGTTGACGGTTTATTATATTTTTCAAATTCTGAACCGTAAGCCCGACTTACTCCATTCTCTATCTTTGGCAGCTTTGATTATTCTTTGCTGGGATACTCAACAATTGTTCGATGTGGGATTTCAACTTAGTTTTTCTGCCGTTTTTGGAATTTTTTGGTTGAATTCTCCAATTCAGTCCTTTTGGAAAAAAGACAAAATGGGAAAAATGAAGAAGTTGTTTCTTGATGTATTTTCGATGACACTCGCAGCTCAGTTAGGTACATTGCCGTTAGTCCTTTTTTACTTTCATCAGTTTTCTGTGGTTTCCTTGGTTTCGAATCTCGTGATTATACCTATTGCTGAGATTTTGATCATTATTTCTTTGTTGGTTACTTTTGTTAATGCCCTTTCATTCAATTGGGATTTGTTGTTCAGATTTTATGATTTCGTTATTTCGCAATTCTTAAAGTTAGTGCATGTGTTTTCGGAGGTTGATTTTGCTATTGTGCAAAAAATCCCTTTTGATTTTCTTGAACTAATCATGCTTTGTGTAGTGATTTTTAGAATGAGATCGCTTTTAGTCAATTTTAGTGTAAGAAAACTCGTCATGTTTTCGTACTTGATTTTGGCTTTTATTTCGCTTCGAATATTTTTGGGATACTATCATCGAAATCAATCTGAGGTCCTCGGTCATCGGTTTTTTAATCATCAGGTGCTTTCTGTGAAGAATGGGGATAAAGTTTATTTCTACATTCCAAAAGAGGTGGATAAAGAGCGGCTTCAAAATTTTATTATTAACCCATATCTAACCTATCGGCGAACGGATAATGTTGAAATCGTGGTAATTCCAGAGAAAGTAGCCGTATTAATTGTTTCTGGAAATCGCTATGAAATCAAGTGAGGTCCTTATTTAGAAGTATTATAAACTATGTATTAGTGACAATTCTCACTAGCCTCAAAGATGCATTTTTTTTAACTTTGTGGAAATTCAAATTTAAACTTTTATGGCAGGTTTGACGAGTTCTACAATAGGTAGAAAGTATGCAATGGCATTGTCTGCAATGTTCTTGCTCGTTTTCTTGGTAATTCATTTAGCAATTAATCTTACTTCCGTTTTCAGCGAGAATGTTTTCAACGAAGCGTCGCATTTCATGGGTCATGCATGGTACATCCAATTTTTGATGCAACCAGTATTGGCTTTTGCGGTAATTTTCCATTTTGTAATGGGATTCGTTTTGGAAATGAAAAACAATCAAGCGAGACCAGTGAAGTATGCGGTTAATGGAGCGTCAGCTAATTCTACATGGATGTCAAGAAACATGATTATCTCTGGAGCAGTGGTTTTAGCATTTTTGTTATTACACTTTGCTGACTTCTGGATTCCTACACTTAATAGGAATTATTTTGGTGGAGAAGCGATTTCTTCTGATTACGCTGAATTGCAGGCGAAATTTTCTGTGTGGTGGCGAGTGGCCATCTATGTTTTAGCCTTTGTTTTATTGGGCTTACATTTAGCACATGGTTTCCAATCTTCTTTTCAATCGGTTGGAGCAAGACATCCAAAGTATCTTAAGACTGTACAAAGTCTTGGAACTTGGTATTCGATTTTAATTCCTTTAGGATTTATTGCAGTGGCTCTTTTTCATTTTGTAAGTGCTTAGTGAGTTATAGTCGCGTTTTAATAAATTAAATTAATTTTTCTAAAAATCTCAATATGAGCAAATTAGATTCTAAAATCCCTGCAGGTCCGCTAAAGGACAAGTGGAGTAATCATAAAGACCACATGAACCTTGTTGCGCCAAACAACCGTGACAAGATTGATATTATCGTTGTAGGTACAGGTTTAGCAGGAGGTTCTGCTGCTGCAACTTTAGCTGAACAAGGTTATAATGTGAAGGCGTTTTGTTATCAAGATTCGCCTAGAAGAGCGCACTCAATTGCTGCGCAAGGTGGTATTAATGCTGCTAAAAATTATCAAAACGATGGTGATTCCATCTACAGACTTTTCTACGACACTATTAAAGGTGGAGACTATAGAGCAAGAGAAGCTAACGTATATCGTTTAGCAGAAGTATCTGGAAACATTATTGACCAATGTGTTTCGCAAGGTGTTCCTTTTGGTAGAGAATACGGTGGTCAATTAGACAATCGTTCTTTTGGAGGAACCCAGGTAAAAAGAACATTTTATGCAAAAGGTCAAACTGGACAACAGTTGCTTTTGGGAGCTTATTCTGCAATGAGTCGTCAAATTGGTAAAGGACGTATCAAAATGTACAACCGTCACGAAATGATGGACTTGGTAATTGTAGACGGAAAAGCAAGAGGTATCATCACTAGAAATTTGGTAACTGGTGAAATTGAAAGGCATTCAGCACACGCTGTAGTTATTGCTTCTGGAGGTTACGGAAATGTTTATTTCTTATCTACGAATGCAATGGGAAGTAACGTTTCAGCATCGTGGAAAATCCATAAAAAAGGAGCTTATTTTGCAAACCCTTGTTATGTGCAGATTCACCCAACTTGTATTCCTGTTCATGGAACACAACAGTCTAAATTGACTTTGATGTCCGAATCTTTAAGAAATTCAGGTAGAATTTGGGTTCCTAAAAATATTGAAGACGCTGTTGCAATTCGCGAAGGAAAATTAAAACCTGAAAATATTGCAGAAGAAAATCGTGACTATTACTTGGAAAGAAGATATCCTGCATTTGGTAACTTAGTTCCACGTGACGTTGCATCAAGAGCTGCTAAAGAAAGATGTGATGCTGGTTACGGAATCGAAAATAACGACACTAAAGAGGGAGTTTACCTAGATTTCTCGACTGAAATCATGAAAAAAGGTAGAGAATCTGCTTTAGAGAAAAATATTCATAACCCGTCTCAACAGCAGATCTATGATTTAGGAAAAGCTTGGGTTGAGGAAAAATATGGAAACCTTTTTGTGATGTACGAAAAAATCACAGCTGATAATCCGTATGTAACTCCTATGAAGATTTACCCTGCGGTTCACTATACAATGGGTGGAGTTTGGGTAGATTATAACTTACAATCTACTATTCCTGGATGTTTCGTTATTGGAGAAGCTAATTTCTCTGACCACGGTGCAAACAGATTAGGAGCTTCTGCTTTGATGCAAGGTTTAGCGGATGGTTATTTTGTACTTCCTTATACGATCGCAGATTATCTTTCTGCGGATATTAGAACAGGAGCAATTCCAACTGACTCTAGTGCATTTGCTGAAGCTGAAAAAGAGATTAATGATAAAGTTGATTTCTTCCTCAATAATAATGGAACGCATTCAGTAGACCACTTCCATAAAAAATTGGGACACATTATGTGGAACAAAGTTGGAATGGGTAGAACACCTGAAGGTTTGAAAGAAGCAATCGTTGAGATTGAAGAAGTAAGAAAAGAGTTCTGGAAGAATGTAAAAGTTCCTGGAGACAACAACGGGATGAATACCGAACTTGAAAAAGCCTTTAGAGTTGCTGACTTTTTGGAACTAGGACAACTGATGGCAAAAGACGCTCTTGCCAGAGAAGAATCTTGTGGAGGTCATTTCCGTTGGGATCATGCAACACCAGAAGGTGAAGCAGAGCGTGATGACATCAACTTCAAATATGTTGCAGCTTGGCAATATAATGGAGCGGATATCAATGCAGAAATTCTTCATAAAGAAGAATTAGTGTATGAAAACATTGAAGTGAAAACAAGGTCATATAAATAATCTCCAAAAACAGTAAGTATTATGAGTGCAAAAAAAGGACTTCATCTGACTCTGAAAATTTGGAGACAGAAAAACAATAAATCAAAAGGGTTATTTGAAATTTACAAGATTTCTGATGTTTCCCCAGATTCCTCTTTCCTTGAGATGTTAGACATGTTGAATGAGAATTTGGTTAACGAAGGAAAAGAACCAGTTGCTTTTGATCATGACTGTCGTGAAGGTATTTGCGGAATGTGTTCTTTATATATTAACGGTAGAGCCCACGGGCCAGATACAGGAATCACAACTTGTCAGCTTCACATGCGTCATTTTAAAGATGGCGAGACCATTACCATCGAACCTTGGAGAAGTGCTGCTTTTCCAGTAATCAAAGATTTGGTTGTAGACAGAAGTGCGTTTGACAAGATTATGGCAGCAGGAGGATTTATATCTGTAAATACTTCCGGGAAGACAACTGACGCTAATTCTATTCTTATTCCAAAAGAAGATGCTGATAAAGCGATGGACGCGGCAGCATGTATTGGTTGTGGTGCTTGTGTTGCGACATGTAAGAATGGTAGTGCAATGCTATTTGTTGGAGCCAAAGTTTCTCAATATGCATTATTACCACAGGGTAGAGTAGAAGCAAGTAGAAGAGTTCTTAATATGGTGAAAGCCATGGACGAAGAAGGATTCGGAAACTGTTCCAATACCGGAGCTTGCGAAGTAGAATGTCCAAAAGGAATTTCTCTAGAGAATATAGCAAGACTAAACAGAGAGTTTATCAAAGCAACTTTAGATTAAATAATATATGTTGAAGATATTTGATGAAACCATTTTGGTGACGTATCAAATATCTTCATTATATTTGTTAAAATATATAAATCAAAATGAACATACCAGCAGAACTTAAGTACACTAAAGATCACGAATGGATCAAGATTGAAGGTAATACAGCAACAATAGGGATTACTGATTTTGCACAAGGCGAATTAGGAGATATTGTTTTTGTTGATGTAGATACTGTTGATGAAGATCTTAATTCAGGAGATGTTTTCGGTAGTGTTGAAGCCGTTAAAACTGTATCCGATCTTTTTTTACCTCTTTCAGGGAAAGTTGTTGAGTTTAATGAAGCATTAGAAGATGCACCTGAACTTTTGAACTCTGACCCTTATGGAGCAGGTTGGATCATTAAAATACAAATTGATGAAGCTGTAGATCAAAGCGAATTGCTTTCTGCAGAAGAATATCAAGCTTCACTTGGATAAGCTATCCAAAATAATTAGTAAGATTTTGCCCATTTATTGGGCATTTCTTACTTATATGCTTTTACGCCCAGGGCAAGAGAACAAAGAGTACTGGTTTATGTTCTCAGGAGTTGACAAATTTCTTCATGTGTCAATATTTGCAGCATTAGGGCTTTTCTTTATGTTGTCCTTTCGGAAAACAACTTTCATAGTATTTATACAGATCATGCTTATCTACGCATTCCTAACTGAGATTCTTCAGGAAGAAATGAAGTTTGGGCGATCTATGGAGAATCTTGATATTCTAGCTGACACTATAGGAGTACTAATTGGATACTTCCTCTCGAAAAAAATCGAGAGTTTTCTTAATACATCTATATAATATATATACGTATATATATAGTATATGATCGCAATCTCTTACTACGAGGCAGTTTTATTATCTATAATGATCATGTGGATAACTGTACGCTGCCAGTTAAGTGATTGGTAATCAAATTTATATAATATTAGTTTTGCACAAATTCAAAATTATGTTAAATTAGATTTGTAAGATTGAAATACTTTGCTCTATATTTGCACTCCCAAACAATGGGAAGCGAAGGCGATTAATTAGGAAATAGGCGGCAAAAAAGATTTAAAAAAAAAGTCAAAAAAAAGTTTGCAGGTTTAAAAAATAGTTATACCTTTGCGC
>NZ_JBYVEB010000056.1:0-21201 GCF_058117085.1 Chryseobacterium sp. CG10_8
TTAATGTTAAAAATATTTTGCAAGTTTAAATTAGCTCCAAATATTTATTTTATGAAAAAATTGATTGTACTTTTTACTTCATTAAGTCTTTTTTCTTGTGTGCAAAAAGAAGAAAAAATAATGAAAGTGGAGAATGAAGAAAATGTGAAAATTGCAAAGCAGGTTTTTGTAGAGTTCAATAATCATGATTGGCAAAAAATGGCAAATCTTTATATTGAAAATGCCGAATTCAAAGAGCCAACTTCAAAGATGAAACCGCATCAAAAAGCTCATGAACAGATTGTTAGCGAATATTCGGAGTTGCAAAAAATGTTTCCAGATGTCAAGGACTCGGTTGTTGCAGTTTATCCATCGGGAGAGAAAAATGTGATTATAGAGTTTGTTTCAAAGGGAACGAATCCCGATAAAACCAAATTTGAATTACCAATTTGCACCGTTTTTACGATAGAAAAGGGTAAAATCACAAAAGACTACACCTACTTCGATAACTCACAAAATTAGAATTGAAGACCTTACTAAAAGGTCTTTTTTATTGGACTAATAACTTTGTTTTTGAAAAAAATCATTTATTTTTGGTTAAACTTTAAATACCATAACTATGAAAATTGTTAAGACCATTGTTTTTAGTCTATTTGCATTAATGTTCATTAATGCAGGGTTGGATAAATTTTTCCATTACATGCCGATGCCACCAATGGAAGGCGAAATGAAAAATGCTTTTGAGGCTTTTGTAACCCTGAAATGGATTATGCCTTTGACAGGGATTATTGAACTTTTAAGCGGAATTTTAATCTTGCTTCCAAAAACAAGAACATTGGGTGCTTTGATGGCATTACCAGTGATGGTCGGAATTGTAGCTCATAATTTGACTTTTATGCCAGAAGGTTTAGCTATCGCAGGAGTTTTATTTCTTATTAACCTTTGGATGATTGGTGATAATTGGAGTAAAATAAAATCGATATTTTCTTAAAATTAATATGACTACAATTAAGATAGAAACTTCTATTAATGCTCCTTTAGAGAAAGTTTGGGATTACTTTACCAATCCTAATCATGTCACAGGATGGAATTTTGGTCACGAATCATGGCAATGCCCAAAAGCAGAAAGTAATTTGGTTGAAGGAGGAAATTTCTCGTACCGAATGGAAGCTAAAGACGGAAGTTTTGGATTCGATTTGAATGGATTTTTTGATGAAATTAAAACCAATGAACTCCTAAAATACCATTTGGAAGACGACCGAAAAGTAGAAGTGATTTTTCAAGAAAATGATGGAGCAGTTAATGTTACTCAAACTTTTGAACCTGAAAGTCAAAATCCACCCGAAATGCAAGAGCAAGGTTGGAAAGCAATTTTGGAGAATTTTAAAAACTTATACTGAGAATAACTAATCTGTTTCAGGTTTCGAGTAACGAGATACGAGTTTGAATAAGTGAATCTTAAGAAAAAAAAATTGAACTCGAAAACGTGTAACCCGAAACTCACAACTCGCAACCCGAAACCCACCCAAAAAATGAACGTAACCGAATATATTTCCCAATTTCCCGAAGAAGTTCAAAACTTGCTTGAACAAGTAAGAGCTATTATTATGGAAGAAGTTCCTGAAGCTGAGGAGAGAATCTCTTACGGAATGCCCGGTTATTATTTGATAGGAAAACCTTTGGTGTATTTTGCGGGTTACAAAAAGCATATTGGATTTTATGCTACTCCAAACGGACATGAAGCATTTGCTGAAGATTTTTCGAAATACAAGCAAGGCAAAGGTTCCGTTCAGTTTCCCCTAAATCAAGAAATTCCGTTCGATTTAGTCCGAAAAGTTGTGAAATTCCGAAAAGAACATATTTTAAAACAGGGTTAAAGAGCCAAGAACCAAGAACCGAGAATCAAGAACCAAGAGCCAAGAAAAAATAATGAAAAGCCAAGGAAAAAGTAAAAAGGTATATTTTCAATAAATACAATACGAATTTCTCGTCTTATGTCTCATATCTCGTGTCTCGGCTCTCGTGTCTAACATCTAACACCTTTTCCCTAATCCCTAAAACCAAAAAAAATGAATAACGACCTATTTCCATGTCTTTGGTACGATGGAGACGCAAAACAATCTGCTGAGTTTTATTGCGAAACTTTTGGCGGAAAAATTACGGTGGATTCTCCCGTTGTAATTAATATTGAATTATTTGGACAACGTTTAATGCTTTTAAACGGTGGTCCTCAATTCATCAAAAACGCTACGGTATCTTTCATGGTTTTGTGTGAAACCGAAGAAGAAGTTGAAAAATATTGGAATCCTTTAGCTGAAGGCGGAATCGTCTTGATGGAACTGGGCGAATATCCTTGGAGCAAAAAGTATGGTTGGGTCAGAGATAGATTTGGTGTGACTTGGCAAGTTTATTTAGGTCAAAAACAAGGTGACCAAAAAATCGTTCCAACCTTGATGTTCATTCATCAAAATAATGGAAAAGCAATGAAAGCAATGGAGTTTTATACCTCTATTTTCCCGAATTCACAGATTGGCGGAGTTTTGAAATATGGAGATGGAGTAGGGAACGAAACGCACGAAATTCCTGAAAATGTTCAGCATGCGCATTTTGATTTAGATGGTTACACGTTTTTCTGCATGGACAATTCTTACGACCATCAATTTGATTTTAATGAAGGAATTTCGATGGTGGTAATGACCGATGATCAAGAAGAAACCGACCATTATTGGAACTCTTTGATTTCTGATGGAGGTCAAGAATCCAGATGTGGTTGGTTGAAAGATCAGTTCGGGTTCAATTGGCAAATTGTTCCCAAAAGATTATTGCAATTAATGAACGATTTCGACAATCCTGCAAAAGCTCAAAAAGTCGTGGAAGCCATGTTGGGAATGCAAAAAATTGTGATTGCTGATTTGGAGAGTGCTTATAATTCCTAAATTTATTTTGTTTCATGAAAACAATTTCAGAGATAAATTTTGAAAAAAGTATAGAAAAAAAGTGGTTAATATATAGAGAATCATGGTTTGATAAGTTTGATACTTTTACTCATGTTTTTATTGTTTTAGCATTGAGTTTTTCTACATTTACATTGACTAAAAGTCAAGCGGAATTTAATGAAAACGAAATTTTTTTCATTTACATTTATTTTTTCATTCTGTTAATTGTTTGCATTGTTGTATATACAAAACTGACAGAAAAGCGTTTGAGGATAATTGAAACAAAAAATAACGAAGAAGAAAATAAAAAGATTTTAAATAAGCTTTCTCAAAGAAAAGGCTGGTTGCCGTTTAGAAATAATTCGAAAGCAATTATTTTTGTTGAAGATGATGTAGACTCTAATAAATACATAAAAGTTTTTCTTCTAAAAAACAATAAAATTTATTTTACAGTATTAACTGAAAGGTTTAGATTAAATTATCCAACTTTTACAGAGAATAGGGCAGTAAAAAAGTTAATTGAAGCAGAGATTATTAATTGATTCTTTTGCAAAAATTTATCAGTAGGAACGGGCTTTAGCCCGTTTTCAAAAAAGTAGAATCATTTGGCTTTAGCCAAAATTTATATTGAAGAAATCTCAAATTTCAATAGCAAATATTGACTATCTCTTTTTATCATGAGAATCAAAAATTTTGAAACATTGCTAAGTGAAACACCTTTACGCCCCTAAAACAGTTAATTATTTAAACAAAATCTTTACGGTCCTTGCGCTAAAAACTATAAAACGTATATTTTTAAAAAATTTAAAATAATTTAAAGTAAAGCCCTACTTTCGTTCGTCATGGGAGTATGGAAATTACAGGAAACTTTCTAATGTCCCAAACCGAAAAGGAAAATATCATTACTCAAACCGTGAAAAATTACGGTGGAAGATTGATGTCTTTCATTCGTCCAAAGGTGAAGAATACTGAAGATGCAGAAGATATTTTGCAAGAAGTTTGGGTACAATTCAGCAATTTGACCAATTTGTCCGAAATTGCGAATGTCGGAGGTTGGTTGTATCGAGTGACTAACAATAAAATAATCGACCGCTATCGAAAGAAGACTACTGAAAATCTTGAGGATTTCGGTTATGAAGATGAAGAAGGCGATTTTGTCATTCGAGAAATTTTGTTGAAAGACGAATCCGAAAGTCCCGAACTAAAGATGTTTCAAGATGAGGTTTGGAAGGAATTGTATAAAGCTTTAGAAGAACTTCCAGAAAAACAACGTTTGGTTTTTGTAGAGAACGAACTTAATGATAAAACGTTGCAACAAATTGCCGATGAACAAGGAGAAAATATCAAAACGATTATCAGTAGAAAACAATATGCCGTGAAATATCTTCGTACACAATTGAAGAGACTTTATGACGACTTAATGAACCAGTAAATTAAAAAAAAATGAATAATAATAGAAAAAAAGGATTTCTTTTCCTCCTATTTCCGATACTCCTTTTTGCGATAACTTTTGTAGTAATGTACTTGTGGAACGCCATTTTACCCGAAGTTACGGGTGTTAAATCCATAACATTTTGGCAAGCGATGGGGATTTTAGTTTTAAGTAAAATTTTGTTCGGAGGATTAAATTGCAAATTTGGAAAAGGACAGTGTGGAGAAGACTTCAAAGGTAGAATGCTCGAACGCAAAATGGAAGGAATGACTGATGAAGAGCGTGAAAAATTTAAAGAAAAACTAAAAGAAAAATTCGGAAGCAATCCTTTTTGCAAACGATAAATGATAGAAAAGCGAACTGATGAGGTTCGCTTTTTTTGTTGATTTTCATTTTTCTCTGTGTTCTCTGTGGTTTAATTTTTTACACAAAACTGAGGGGGCGAAGATTTTGGAATAAATTCAGGCTAAATTCAAGATTTTTAAAGTAAAACTCATAATTGTCCGTCTATCATAAAAACAACATTAGTTGATAATTTAAAATAAAAAATATGAAAAATTCAGGTTTAAAAGGTGCTTTAGGTGCACTTGCAGTAGTGGGAGTAGCGATGGTTGCTAAAAAAATGTCAGAAAGAAGAAAATTTATGAAAGGCATTTTCGAAGAGTATGATATCAAAGAAAGAACGCCTTTCGGATTTGCTGACAAAATTAGGGAACTCGATGACGAAAAGTATGCAGAGCTGAAGAATAAATTCAAAACTCAGTTTGCTTCCAAATGTCATCATCGTTCATGCAAGACAGAAAAATCGGAAGCATAATAATTCCAATTCACTTTATTACTTTTGTAACGGAAAGACTTTTCTTTCCGTTTTTTTATTTTTGTACCGCAAACCATCATTTTGAAAGATTACTATTATTTTCTTGGCGTTAAAAAAGATGCATCTGATGATGAAATCAGAAAGGCGTACCGAAAGCTTTCGTTGAAATATCATCCTGATAAAAATCCTGATGACGACTTTTTTGTTGAACGCTTTCGAGAGATTCAGGAGGCTTACGAAGTTTTGAGTAATTCTGAGAAACGTAGGTTGTATGATGGAGATTTGGGACAAAGAGAAAGAAGTTATCGGTCAGTTCAACCTCCGATTATTAGAACTTTTACAGTCAGCGAAGTTAGGGTGATGAAAGGAGATAAAGTCACCATCAAATGGACAACGCTTAACGCGGATGTAGTGAAGATTCTTCCTTTTGGATTAGAAAGTGCCTATGGCGAAAAAACCATTAAGATAACGGAGTTTAAAAATGGTAAATTTTATTTGATTCTTCATGCTACCAACACTTTGTTGAACAATACTGTGGTTAAGGCGATTACTATTTTTGAAACCTTCGAAAAGGAGCCAGAACGAGTAAAAGAGGACGCTAAAGAGTTTTTTAAAAGTCAAGAAAAATCAGAAGGTAATCCGCTTGGGGTTCCGAGTTATGTAAAGGTAATTTTGGCCGTTCTTATTTTGGTTTTAACCGTGACTGTGTTGGCTTTCTTGCTTGGGAAATAGGATTTTAAGCCATTTTTAGTCGGCCAGGACATTTTTTGCAACGTTTTCCCTTCTTAAATTTTTTACAACACGTTTTCTTGCCGCAGTAGATTTCTTCACTCCGATTTAACATGGGAGTCAAAGGTGGAACTTTGAATGGAATAATGTTATTCACTTTGCAAAGATGTTATTTAGAATAAATAAAAACAATACTTTTACGAAAAATTATTGCTTACGATCATTTCATTGAAGGGGAAATGATTTTTCGAGCCAATTTTCAGATTTTTAAAAATGCCTTTAATTGATTTTTTCCTTGATAAAAGTCATAAAAAAATTGTATTTTTACGAACCTCAGATTTTTTTTATAATTCAGTTATTAAAACCTTAGAAATACTTATGAATACAGTAGATTTCGTGTATCGACACATCTCCATGAATGAAGCCGACAAAGCAGAAATGTTAGAAAAAGTGGGAGTTTCTGATGTCAATCAACTTATTTCGGAGACCATTCCGGCTTCCATTAGATTAGATAGAGATTTGGAGCTATCGGAACCTCTTTCGGAATATGAAATGATACGTCATTCTAAATCATTGGCAACTAAGAATGCCGATTTTATGAATTACATTGGATTTGGATATCATAATACGATTTTGCCAGCAGCGATTAAAAGAAATATTTTCGAAAATCCTTCATGGTATACTGCTTATACACCTTACCAAGCTGAGATTGCACAAGGAAGGTTAGAAGCTTTGTTAAATTATCAAACGGTAGTCTGTGACCTTACAGGGTTTCCTTTAGCTAACGCATCTCTTTTGGATGAATCCACTGCAGCAGCTGAAGCAATGCACATGTTTTTCGAAAGTCGAACTCGTGATCAAAAGAAAGCGGGAGCGCAGAAGTTTTTTGTTTCTGATTTAGTACTTCCTCAGACAATTGCAGTTTTAAAAACAAAAGCAGAAGGTTTGGGAATTGATATTATTGTTGGTAATCACAAGAATCATCAGTTTAACGATACTTATTTTGGGGTGCTGCTTCAATATCCTGGTAAAAATGGAGTTATCTACGACTATACAGATAACATCAAGTATTACAAAGAATTTGCATTACAAGTTGCGGTTGCTTGTGACCCAATGGCTTTGGTGAAATTGAAATCACCAGCTGATATGGGAGCTGATTGTGCGGTGGGTACTTCTCAGAGATTCGGTGTTCCGATGGGTTATGGAGGTCCTCACGCTGCATTTTTTGCTTGTAAAGAAGACTATAAAAGAGAAATTCCTGGTAGAATTATTGGAGTTTCTAAAGATAAATATGGTGGAAGAGCTTTAAGAATGGCGCTTCAGACGAGAGAGCAACATATTAAAAGAGAAAAAGCGACTTCTAATATTTGTACAGCTCAAGTTCTTTTAGCAGTAATGGCTGGGATGTATTGCGTATATCATGGGCCAAAAGGTTTAGAATATATCGCAAATCAAATTCATTACAAAACCAATGCGCTTAATCAGGCTTTGAGAACGTTAGGTTATGATGTTGTTGATGAGCCAGTTTTCGATACTGTAAAAATCAGAATTCACGAAGAGGAAAAAATGTCGCTGATGCGATTAATGCGTGGAAGGGAAATTAACTTGAATTATTTCACTGAGGGTGTAGTGAGTATGTCTATCAACGAATCTACAACAACAGAAAAGTTAGATTTGTTAGTCGAGTGTTTTGCTCAATTTAAATTGAAACAAGGATTCCGTCTTCAGGTAAAAGAGGAAATTACAATTCCTGATGGATTATTGAGAAAAGACGCTATTCTTACTGAGGACGTATTCAATAAATATCATACCGAAACCGAATTGATGCGTTATATCAAGCGATTGGAGAATAAGGATTTGTCTTTAACGCATTCGATGATTTCTTTGGGTTCTTGTACGATGAAGTTGAACGCTGCAACTCAAATGTTGCCACTTTCATGGGGAGAATGGGGAAGTGTTCATCCTTTTGTTCCTACAGAACAAGCAGGTGGATATCAGCAGATGATTAAGGAATTGGAAAGTGATTTGGCGGAGATTACTGGTTTCGCTGGAACGTCTCTTCAGCCAAATTCTGGAGCTCAAGGAGAGTATGCTGGGTTGATGGTGATTAGAGAATATCACAAAAGTAGAGGAGAAAAACATAGAAATATTGTTTTGATTCCTCAATCTGCACATGGAACCAATCCTGCATCGGCTGTTTTGGCCGGTATGAAGGTGGTTGTTGTTAAAAATTTAGAAAACGGTACTATCGACTTCGAAGATTTGAAGGCTAAAGCTGAAGAGCACAGTGTAAATCTTAGTTGTGCAATGATTACATATCCTTCGACTTACGGATTTTTTGATGAAAATATCGTTGAAATTACAGATTTGATTCACCAACATGGAGGTCAAGTTTATATGGATGGTGCTAATATGAATGCTCAAGTAGGATTCACAAGTCCTGGGAAGATTGGAGCGGATGTTTGTCATCTTAATTTACATAAAACATTTGCTATCCCTCATGGAGGTGGAGGTCCTGGAGTAGGTCCGATTTGTGTTGCAAAGCATTTGGTTCCATTTTTACCTTCAAATCCAAATATTAAAATTGGTGGAAAAGAAGCGATTGATGCAATTTCAGGAGCGCCTTACGGTTCTTCATTAGTACTGAATATTTCCTATGCTTATATCAAAATGCTTGGGACATCTGGTCTTAAGAAAGCTACAGAGCATGCAATTCTTAACGCGAATTACTTGAAAGAAGTTCTTGCAGAACATTTCCCAATTCTATATGCGAATCAGAATGGAAGAGTGGCGCATGAGTGTATCGTTGATTTTAGACAGTTTAAATCTATTGGAATTGAGGTAGCTGATGTGGCGAAGAGATTGATGGATTATGGATTCCATGCTCCAACAGTATCTTTCCCAGTTGCTGGTACCTTGATGATTGAACCAACTGAATCCGAAAGTAAGGAAGAAATCGATCGTTTTGCTCAAGCTTTGATTAGTATCAAAAAAGAGATTGAAGAAATAGTCAATGGTGATGCAGATGCAGAAAACAATGTTCTGCGAAATGCACCACATACGCAACAGATTGTTATCTCTGATTCTTGGGATAAACCATACAGCAGAGAAAAGGCTGCTTATCCATTGGATTGGGTACGAGATCATAAATTCTGGGCTTCAGTTTCGAGAGTAGACGAAGCTTTTGGGGATCGAAATCTCGTTTGTACCTGCGAACCAATCGAAAGTTACATGTCTTAAAAAAAATATTTTATTAATATAAAACGCCGAAATCTTGATTTCGGCGTTTTTTTTATTTCTTATTTATAAATATATTATATATTTTACACTAAATGCCTTTTTGTATTATGTTATGTATATAAATAATCTTATATTGGCATTGAAATCGTTAAAATAGTAAGATAATTTTATTAATTAGATAATTTTAACGATTTGATTTTTGAGTTTTGTATTAAATTGTAGTGATGAAGTGCTGTATTAGCGGATTACTGAGTTTACTTGATATCTAAAATAAAATTTAAGCTTAATAATTATTGATTTAGAAGAAATTATTGAGGATGGTGTTGTGAAAAATTGTGCGAGTTATTTCTCGAAGTAGCATTTCATCTTTCTTCTGCTGATTTATAATTTAAGAATCAAAAGTTGTTGATATATGAATCTCACAAAATGAATAATAATATGACAATCAAAAAACAATTTGTAGTGCTCAGCGTGCTATTTTTTCTGTGTAGTATGATGTTGTTTTCTCGAAATCCAGAAGGATGTATTGGATTTCAGAATCAAAAATTATATACTAACTGTAGTGTAGTTAACTCATCTAATTATTTCATCGATTTTTCGGTAAGGGATGCACAGGTTTTTACTAATTCAATTGCAAAGGTTTCTGAAAATTATTTTTTCATTTTTTCTCATGCTAAACCAGGCTATTTATTAATCAAGGGAGAATGGTTAGATCAAAAACAAATTGTTGCTTTTTTGAAGAACTATGATCTAAAAGGAAAACAAATTCTAATTTATGGCTGTGAATTTGGTAAGGGTCAAATAGGTCAGAGAGCAGTAAGTTATATTGCGAAAGAATTGCAGGTCAAAGTTTCAGCTTCAGATGATATCTCAGGAGAAGGGGGCGATTGGGACTTAGAGGTCGGTGCTAAATTTGACAAAAAGTTACCATTTAATTTTCAGTACAATCTTCAATGTGCCGGAGTTGTAGGAGGAACGACCGATGCTGATGATTATGATGGAGATGGAGTTTGTAATTTTTTTGATTTAGATGATGATAACGATGGGATTTTAGATGAGTACGAAACGAATAAAATCTGTTCAACTGCTGGTCTTAATCTCTCAGGTATGGCGAGTAATCCTTCCATTGGAGATGTTGTTATTAGCAATCGACTTTTAACTACTTCCAATGTTGTTTATACAGGGACGACTTTTAGTTTTCAGATTACGGATAAAAGTGGGACTACTGCTCCGTCATGGCCAAATCTGAGGGGAAATAATACTGGAGACTTAGCTTTTGGTAGAGGAGGTGGTGGTGCTGCAATGGGTGGTTTAATGACATTTAGCAATAAAATTTCATTAACTGTTTCAGAAAACATTACACTTGCTGGCTCAACCTCCAATAATGACGTTTATGTTTTCACAATTCCAACAGATGGATACTATGTTATCAAGGATGGAGGTGTGGCAGATTTTACTATAACAAACGCTTCCCCAACTTCTGTGCAACTTAATTTTGGAATAGGAGGTGATAATAATTGGTCTATTCAGTTTTTTAATATTAATCAATTAGGGGTGAAGTATATCTCGACTACAGGAGATAACACAGCGCCAATTAATTTCTTACCGTGTAGTTATACCGATTCGGATCTTGACGGAGATGGAATTGTTAATCGTTTGGATTTAGATAGCGATAATGATGGCTGTCTTGATGCTATTGAAGGAGATGAAAATGTTGCCTTATCTCAGTTAGTTTCTGCTGGTGGCTCGGCAGTTGTTGGAGCAGGTTCTATAGCTGCTAATAAGAATCTTGGAATAACTGTGGATCCTAATGGAGTCCCAACTATTGTAAATAGTGGTGGTTCTGCTGATTTTGGTGCGGATCAGGGTCAAGGTGCAGGATCCTCACAAAACGCATCTATTTTGTCATCGGAATGTACGGACCCGTGTTTAAGTGGATCAATAAACTTCATAGATTCTGATGGAGACGGTATTGGAGATGTTTGTGATTTGGATGATGATAATGATGGTATTTTGGATATCAGTGAAGGTGGAACTTGTGAGTATGTTACCTACTCTGGTGCTGGTCAAGCGGTTAAAATCGTGTCAAGTCAAGGTATTACCGGTATTGGAACTGGGCAATTTACTGGTTGGGGAGGTGGTACTGCAAATGGCGGTACGGGTATAGCGGGAACTTATGATTTGGGAACAACAACAGGTTATAATGGTGGCGGAAATTGGGTCCCAGCGACGCATGACAATAAAGGAAATGGAGTACGATATACGCTCAAACATGTGTATAGTCATGTTGGCTCTTTTATATTGTGGAATGATCATAATTTTAGTTCTGGACAAAATGATGGTATTAATAGTTTTTCGATTAAATTATATGACCAAAATAATTATTTATTAGGCACTGAGAGTGGTTTTACTGCTTTAAACTCAGGTTCTTTGCAAACATTTACTTTCAGTAAAAGTTATCATGGTGTAGCGCATTTTGAATTAATTATTAATACTACATATACAAGAGTTCCAGTGCAGTTTTCAGAAGTTGGTATAATAGGGGATACTAATGGTCTAAGTTGTTTCACAAATTTAGATACAGATAATGATGGAATTTTTAATCATTTGGATTTAGATGCTGATAACGATGGCTGTCCAGATGCTATTGAAGGAAGTGGAAATTTTTCCTCAGTTGATTTAGTGGGTTCTTCAGGAACCATTGGTGTTGGTTCGGGTTCTGCATCAAGTTCTATAAATTTCGGGATAATTGTGAATTCAACTTATGGAAGTTCTACTTATGGTGTGCCTACAGCTGTTGGAAGTGGGCAGGGGATTGGTAATTCTGCAAATAGCTTGATTAATGACGGGTGTACAACAACAGCTTGTTATAATGGTGTTGCTAATGTATCGACAGGTATTGCAACAAAGCATGGGATTACATTGATGAAAAGAGCTGGAGATCATGATTCTAGTAATGATTGGCCAATGAATCGTAAGTCAGCGCATACGGTCTTGGAATCTAGTAAAAAGGGCTTTGTGATTACCAGAATGACTACTGCTGAAGTTACTGCAATTACGAATCCGGTAGAAGGAATGATGGTATATGACAAAGATGCTAAATGCTTGAAAATCTATGACGGTACAGTTTGGAGTTGTTTTTCAACACCAGCGTGTCCATAATTTAGGGCTAAATATTTTATAGAAGTATTTGATGTTTATTCCCTTTAGAATTAAACTTAAACGAAATAGAAAGATGAAAAATAAAGATTTATTAACCGCATTGTTTTCGATATTAGTATTTACGAATTTATCTTCTCAGGTTATCATTGGAGATAAAGTAGGTACGGCTTCTAATAAAACTTCAGTATTGTTAGAATTTGCGAATACTAATAATAAAGGTGTTATTTTGCCTTATGTAACGGCATTGCCTGCATCACCAACTCCTGGCACTCTGGTTTTGGATGCGACTAATCCATCTCAAGCTAGAGTTAAATTCTATAATTTGAACACTGCGGCAGGAAGTGATGGATGGACAGATTTAAGTGGTCAAAATGGAGTTGTTACTAGTGAAATAAATTATCAAAATAGTTACCAAACCAATGAAGCTAATTCTAAAGCGATTATTGGAGCGTCAACATCAACAGTAGATGGCGTATTGGTCTTAGAAAGTACGACCAAAGCCATGGTTCTTCCAATAGTAAGTGATGTTAATAATATACCAAGTCCAAGTCCTGGTATGATGGTCTATATTAATAAATCAGGCGCAAAGCGTCTTGCTGTTTTTAACGGAAGCAAATGGAGCTTCTGGAAGCCGTAATCAAATTTTGTGATAGTTTTTATGAAATTCAAGGGCCTCGCGAAAGCGAGGCCTTTTTTTTATCAATATTCTTTATTTTTTTTCCAATATATGGAATTCATCGTTTATTTTGGAAAAAGTTCAGATAATCGAAATTGAGTTATTTGTTTGTAACGCGTTGATTGTCAAATTGTTTTTTTTCGTTTTGTTAGTAGCTTGTTTTGTGTGGGAATGTAATTTGAGAATACTTCAACCACATGGTAATGAAGCCTATATTCATCATCATGGTTTCTTTGGTAAAACAATGAAAAATAACTAACAGTTAAACTAACGTCACAAAGATGAAAAAAAATTATTGAATTAGGCATTTAAGCAATAATTATAAAAAAAACAATGAAAAATATAAAAACAAAGATACTAGGATTAAGTTTGGTTGCTTTAAGCAGCCTAGCTTATTCCCAAGTAGTGATAGGAGGAAAGAAAGGAAGTGCAGAGGAGAGAAGCCTCAGTACGGCATCCGTACTATTAGATTTCCCGATGAACAAGAACAAAGGAATCATCTTACCTTATGTAACAACCTTACCAAGTTCACCAACACCAGGAACGATTATCTTAGATGCAAGAAATTCAACAGGAGCAAGAGTTAAATTCTATAATGAGAACCCAACAGCTGGAACTGATGGTTGGACTGACTTAAGTGGACAAGATGGAACAGTTTCAACAGAACTAACGTTCCAGAATTTGTTTTCATCAAGAGAGGTTGATTCCAAGGCGATTATAGGTTCTGACACGACGACAGCAGATGGAGTCTTGGTGTTGGAGAGTACGACTAAGGCAATGGTATTACCAATAGTAAGTGATGTTAACAATATACCAAGTCCAAGTCCAGGGATGATGGTATATGTCAACAAAACAGGAGCTAAACGCCTCGCTGTTTTCAACGGAAGCAAATGGAGCTTCTGGAAACCGTAAATTCGATAATAAAATCCTGAGAATATTTTCTCAGGATTTTTTCTTTGATGATTTTCACTATTTTTGAAGAATGAATCTCAACGATATTTATACGCATCAACGAAGTGGTAATCATGCTCAAAGCATTTCTTCGCGAACTGATTTTCAGCGTGATTTTGACAGGATTATTTTCTCTTCAGCCTTTAGACGTTTGCAGAACAAGACGCAAGTTTTTCCGCTTCCTGGAAGTGTTTTCGTTCATAATCGATTGACTCACTCTTTAGAAGTTTCTTCTGTTGGTAGGAGTTTGGGAAGTATTATTGGTGAATTTATCGTTGATAATTTCAGAGCAGATTTGTCGGAAGATTCTCAGAATTTTTATCTCTATAATTTGAGCAATGTTATTGCGGCGGCTTGTCTGTGTCATGATGTTGGTAATCCAGCTTTTGGGCATTCTGGGGAAGATGCCATTGCAAGTTATTTTGAGAAGAATGAAAGTGAATTAAAATCCAAATTCAACGAGAAGGAATGGGCAGATTTGGTCAATTTTGAAGGAAATGCTAACGCCATTCGAGTGCTGACACATCAACAAAACGGTAAAGATTCTGGTGGGACTCAACTCACTTTTACCACGTTGGCAAGTATTGCAAAATACCCTTGTGAAGCCATCGCAAAGAAGAAAGGGGTTATCAATCGGAAGAAATTCGGATTTTTTCAGAATGAAAAAGAGACCTTTTTGAACATTGCAAAAGGAACTCAAATGATTTCTGAAAGTGATGAGCCCACGATTTATAAAAGACACCCATTTGTTTGGTTAGTAGAAGCAGCAGATGATATTTGCTACAATATTATTGATATGGAAGATGCGCATCGTTTAGGGATTGTTTCTACATCTGATTGCGAAAACCTTTTCATGGATTTAATCAAATCTGAAAATCAAAATATCTCAAGAGTTGCAGAAAAATTGACATATATTTCTAATGCTAATGAGCGGATTTCTTATCTGCGAGCAAAGGTTATTAATGCTTTAATTAATAAATCTGTAGAAATTTATCAGCAAAATTTTGATCGAATTTTAGAGGGAACTTTAGACAAAGCCTTGCTTGATATTTACAAAAAAGAGAATAAAACCTTGCAAAAAATTGAAGACTTTTCCATCGCAAAAATCTACGGACATAGGGCAGTAGTCGAAATCGAAAATGCTGGTTACAACGTTATGTATGAACTCTTAAACCATTTTATTCCCTCTATTTTGACTCCAAAAGAATCGCGAAAATCTTATCACAGAATGGCTCTGAAATTACTTCCAGAGCAGTTCAATTACGATGGAAGCAGCGATTATCAAAAGGTTTTGGGTATTATCGACTTTGTTTCAGGGATGACCGATAATTATGCCACAGACCTTTATCGTAAAATCAAAGGAATTGATATTGGAATGACGATGTGAAATTTTTACTGAAAATTATTTTTCCATTTTTTATAAAAATCAATTCCATTTTGGCCCATGATTCCTGCTACAATCTCGTTAAATTCTTTTTGCGATTTTTGGTTGAGAATGGCTTTGCCACCATTTTGCTGAACATAGGCTTCTTCTGCTATTAACAACCACTTATGAAGATTGGCTTCTAATTCGTCTAAGGATTTGGAATCTGGACATATTTTTAGAGGTTCGATAAGTCCGTCAAAATCACTTCCAATACAGATGTTTTTCCACGGTTTTTCCATACCGGCTTTTACGATACCCACTTGTATAATATGGATGACATTGAAACAAAAAGCCATAGGATGTCTGTCCTCTTTTGTTGGTACCAACCAGCTTTCTTCTTCTGTAACAGCCATTGATTCCATGGTTTCCACGGGAAGATTTTTTACGGAAATCTGCGGAAAATGCGTTTGGAAATCGGCAGTACTCAAAAACTCGCTGTCTCCTGCCATATTAAAGCCGACTTTAGCCTGAAAACCTAAGATTCTTACATCAAGACTAACTCCCAACAAACCTCCACTTTTTAAGACTTCTACAATATCTTCATCCATCAAATTGATTGACCAAGGGTTATAGCTGAAATCATTATTGATAAATGAACCCCATTTTCCTGAAGACTTTCTCTTGGTCTCGATAGCGATGGCTCTTGCACCTTTGTAATGGTAAACTTTACATTGGTCTGTATCCAAGGCGTTTTTCCATTCGTTATAGCTATAGCCAGTAACACCAATATGAGAAGCAACTAGTGGAATTTTGGTGTAGTCAATTTCAGTAGATGGAAATTTGGTTGAAATAAATTTTTTCCTGAATTGATACAAGTCTTGACGTGATTTCAACCCAAGATGCTTGATGTCGATAAGAATTGGTCTGGCTTCACCTTTATGGTTTTTCATAGTGTAGCACTTCTTCAAAACTTGGTAGCCCAAATTGGTAATACCGTTTCCGAATGGAAAAAATGAAGGATGTTTCAGCATCTTCATACCAAAGGCATGGGTTGCTAAAATCTGTTCCTTAATATGGGTTAGATGGGTAAGTGTCAAATAAAACAAATCCATTCCAGAACGAGATAAGCTGTGGTAAAAATATTCGAAATTGTCCGCTGGATTTTGACTGTGATGAGGAAGACAGTCGGGATCAGTATTTTTAATGGGGTCTTTTTCGCTGCAGTTTCCATTATTACGAGGAATCAGTTCTTTCCAAAGTTCGTCTTGAGAAAGCATTTTTTTGGTTTCAGCATCGATTAATCGGTCTTTTTCATAGTCCAATTGAGTGGTATTTCCTACAAGATATTTGCTGAAATTATGACTCCCTTCTAGACTGAAGCAAACTTCCAAAGAAGCGTTATTCCCTTTTTCTAGATTTCGGGAAGCATAATTGATAATTCCGTTTTCGTAAAGATAACGATAGATACTGAGTTCCATCAACATTAATCGGTAATAAGAGACTTCGCCGGCTCTTACTTTATCAAAATATTTTTTATCCAAAGGATTAGAGAAATTACTTTTGGGTATGCTTCCAAAAAGACCTTTGCTATCAGCAAACCCAAATTCTAAATTAGAAATTCCTGCAACAATAAGTTTCATTTGTCCATCTAGGCATTGTTGCACGGAGCTTTGGCTTTTCAGGATATGAAGGATAAGATTATCCAAGGTGTTAGTAATTACATTGGTCATCCTAATTGGCTGCATATATTCCTTAGGAGTCTTACTAAAGTTGGGTATTGCCTCATCATAATTACAGATATGATTTTTGAAGACTGGATGCAAGTGTAAATCAAAATATGGTGTCATGATCTTAGTTTTTAAAGCTGTCAAAATACATTTTTAGAATTTTCTCAGAGTCAGGAGTAGCAGTGAGTGAATCTGACTCAAATACGCTAGAAACAGAGTTACCTGTCATTGCAGAAATAGCAATTCTTCCTCGTTCGGTCATCATCATTTCGTTGATAGAACTTTCATATTGGGCTCCAGGTGTAATCTTCCTAATCAAGGTTTTCCAAAGAAAATGGACACCTTCTCTAATTCCTAAATCCCATTCCGTCTGTTTGAAATTGTTATAAGCATTTTGTAATTCAGAAGGTTCTGGTAATTTTTCTTTTAATAATTTTGAAATGTCCAATATTCCCGCGCCATAATTATCGGTGTCCCAATTATCGGGTTTGTACACAGATTTTTTTAAACAGGAGCGAAAAGCTTCAACGATTTGCCAAGGGAAGCTGTATAAGCGATAAATTTCGTCATAATTTTTAGCTTTCCATAAAGCTGCAGCTGCTGCCACATGGGGTGTTGCGTAACTGGTACCATCTCCAAAAACCATAATTTCGTTTTGTTTTTCATCCATCGAAGGGACGTAGACATCTTCTCCTGGCGCTGCGATATCGACCGCCTTTCCGTAACTACTTCCGCGCCATGGCTTTTGATTGGGATTAATTGCAGCAACCGCAATTGTTCCCGGATATAGGGCAGGAGCCACAATGGTTTCTACTTCATTTCCATCGGCACAACACCAGATAACACCATTCTCGTATGCAGATTTAGCTGCTTCAGCAATCATTAAGCGAGGATAACTACCCATGCACATAAAAACCACATCAGCACCAGTGTTGACCGCTTGATTAATAGCATCAACCATATTTTTGCCCCGTCCTATCAAGACGACGGATTCAGCGATGCGATAAGGTGTTACTTCTAGAAGAGTCTCTTTGTTTTTGTTGGTGAGGATTCCAGAGTTGCCATCGTTTTTGTAAGACATCTTTCCACCGTTGATAATACTTGCGGTTCTGGTACCATGTCCCGGATGTTTCAATAATCCCTTGTTCATTTCATCACGAGCGTCAGAACCATCGATAAAATCTTCGTCATTTTCATAATTAAATCTTCCTTTCACCTTTGCGTGGTCGGTATAACCAGTATCTAACTGAATCAGTTTGAGATTTCGCAATCTATCTTTAATGTCTTCGAAGTTTTTTTTGCTAGAAGCTATTTTTTCTAGAATTGCTTCTGCATCGCTTTCAATGGCAGTTCTGTAGTTTTTCTTTCCAGGTGTTGTTTCGGTAAGTCCCACTGCAATTCGGTTCCAATTTCGTTGACGTTCTTCTGATGTATCTTTAACAACATCAAAGTAGGGAGAAGCATTCCATTTTGTTTTGAAATCATCTTGTCTGCCTACAACACTACTGGTTTTCATGTTTTCTAAAAGGTCAAATTCGGCGATATTGATATTGCTTTTGGAGGGGAATTGCAAATCAGTATCCATGGGCAAATCAGGAGTAGCAGTTTTTATTTGAGGTAGCGATTCTAATTTAGCTGCAATTTCCCAAGGGTTTTCAGAAGATTGAACACCAACATAATACATTGTCTTTTGCGAATCAATGGTTGAAAAAGGAAAAAGAGCCTCATTGCTTACCATTTGAGGAACTAGTTTTTTGAAATTACTGTTCCAATCATCTTGCATGGCAGAGATGTTGACTAGTTCGATTTCAAAATATTGAATTTTTTCTTCAGTATAGGAAGTAGAATCGTTACTCGAATTAACATCTGAGTTGACGCTTGGGTTATTTGAGTTTTTCATTGGTTTTTCTTTTTCTGTTGAGTTAGAAGTAGAATTGTCAATAATCTGTTCGGTGGAGTTTGCAGATTTTTCTTCATTTTTCATAATAGCATTGCGCAAAACAGATTTTTTATAAACTTCCATTTCTTTTGGAACTTTGATGTTCTTGATACCACGAATCAAAGAACTTACACGGATTCCTTCGTTACCAATCCAATCTATTGATTCGTCTGGGTCTCCATTACTGAAGACACCACCATCTTTTCTTAAAATTTGACCTTGTGCATTTTTTCTTGGGACACTGCTGTGGTGGAGTGCAACAATTTCACCTGTTCCAAGACCTATAACAGCTGCGCCTGAACTTCCTGGAAGAGTGTCTGATTCGTAAATGAGAAAGTCATCCTTTAGAGTTAGCATTCTAATGTCTTTCATGACGATTTTTTTGTAATCTCCTTTTGGATGCTGGATGACCACGCAATTCTCGCCGTCGATAATTTTACCAAGATTTTCATTAAGGGTTACACAAGGGATATCATTAATGTTTTTGCCTTCTTTTGATTTTTGAGAAACCGCCACGATCGTAAAATCTAGTCCGCTTGTGGGTTGGTCTGCGGATTTGATATGAGAAGAGGTGATGAAGAATTTATCAGGCTCGAAACCGTATGTCTGTAACTTTTTGGAAACGCCATTGTCATCCATTTCATAGTAAAACTGAACCAACGAATTTTGGGCTGTTTCTGGGTCAGGAAATACATGATTATTGGTGATCAGAATTCCTGGTGCGATAAGAAATCCAGTCCCGAACCCGGTATTTCCATATCTTGTTTTGATGTTGATTCTACCAACGGATTCGGCGATTTTAAAAATTTTGTTCAGAATATGGATGTCCTGAAAATTGGGTACTCCATTAATTCTTTCCAAAGCTTCGGGAAGAGAAGTATTTTCTTTGGACGCTCTTCTAACGAGAGCTGCTTTATCAATCTGAAGCTCGGTTAAGGATTTTTCTCCAATACGATTCTCTGCAATCCCTTTTTTGATGGCTTCTATTTTTTGAGTAGCTTCCTGAAATCGTTGATACGATTCATTGAGAATGTCGACATCTAAAGACATATAATATAGTTTTAGTTTTTTAAATGAAAAAGTTCAATTGAATTCTGAATACATGTCAGAAGTTGTCCAAAAGCACTTGTTAGCTTTGGTGAAGGTGCGCAATCTGAGTTTTTGGTTAAGTGTTTTTTTAAAAACAATAGTGTAAAATTAGGAATCGATTTAACTATAAACAAGGGTGAAAATCCTATTTTTTTTCCTATTTTTACCTGAATATAATTTTAAAACTATGGGATTTATTGGAGTATTTGCCTTTTTGGCATTGGTAGTATTGTTCGCATCTTTCTTTACAGTAAAGCAGGAGACCGCGGCAATTATTGAGAGATTTGGAAAATTTCAGTCGGTTCGTCATGCAGGATTTCATTTGAAAATTCCTTTGATCGATCAAATTTCAAAAAGACTGAATCTTAGGATTCAGCAATTAGATGTTATTATTGATACCAAAACTTTGGATAACGTTTTCGTGAAAATGAAAGTTTCTGTTCAGTATCAGGTGATAAGAGATAATGTTAAAGATGCATATTATCGTTTGGAATATCCTGAAGGACAGATTACTTCATATGTTTTTGATGTGGTAAGAGCAGAGGTTCCGAAGATGAAATTGGATGATGTTTTCGTGAGAAAAGATGATATTGCTGTTGCTGTAAAAGGAGAATTGCAAGAAGCTATGTCAAGTTACGGTTATGATATTATTAAAGCTTTGGTAACGGATATTGACCCGGATGAACAAGTAAAACATGCAATGAACCGTATTAATGCAGCAGAACGCGAAAAAACAGCGGCAGAATATGAGTCAGAAGCTCAACGTATCCGAATTGTAGCGGTTGCAAAAGCAGAAGCCGAATCCAAAAAATTACAAGGACAAGGTATCGCTGACCAAAGACGTGAAATTGCAAAAGGTTTGGAGGAGTCTGTAAGAGTGTTGAATGAAGTAAATATTGGTTCTCAAGAAGCATCAGCTTTAATTGTGGTGACTCAACATTATGACACATTGCAAGCGATTGGAGCTACCAACAGAAGTAATCTGGTATTGTTGCCTAATTCCCCGACTGCAGCAAGTAATATGTTGAATGATATGATGGCTTCTATGATGGCAGCTTCTCAAATGGAGATTCAGCAAAAAGGTAAATAGATTTACTTAATTTAAAATGTTGAAATCCGTCAATTTTGGCGGATTTTTTTGTAGATTTAATAAATTAA
>NZ_JBYVEB010000057.1:0-21161 GCF_058117085.1 Chryseobacterium sp. CG10_8
AATCTTATTATGAAAAAGTTATTTTTGAGTTTCACCGCAATACTTGCGCTGATATTTGTACTATCGTCTTTTGACGGAGGAAAAAGAGTTATTGTAATTGATGCAGGACATGGAGGCAAGGACAATGGTGCAACTAGAAATGGAATCTACGAAAAAGATATCGTTCTAAAAGTGGCAGAACTCATCAAAAAAGAAAACACCAATCCTGATGTTGAAATTATCCTTTCCAGAGATAATGACACTCAGCCTAGTCTTACCGAAAGAGCCTCGATAATTAACAACCTCAATCCGGAGATGGTCATTTCCCTACACGTCAATAATACCGCTGCTAAGACTACCGAAGCCAAAGGAGCAGAAATCTATCCTCAAGCCAACGACCAATCTAGAAAATTAGCAGAAAAATTAGGAAAAATTCTAGATGCAAGAAAAATTGCAGAAGTAAATCTCTTCATGCTAAGAGAAATTGAAGCGCCAACCTTGGTTGTAGAATTAGGATTTATGTCTAACGAGCAAGATAGAGATTATCTATCGAGCAAAGAAGGGCAAATCCATACCGCCAAAAAAATCCTGGAATTTATCAACAACAATTGATAACTTATTTACAATCAAAGAAAAGCCCAATAAATTGAGAATTATTGGGCTTTTTTATTTGAAATAGCGAAATAAAATTTAACATTATTTTAAGAAAATAAGTGAAATTTTCTTGCAATTTTCACGTTATACTATAGTAAATTCAAGTAGAAAATGTGAGAATCTTTTTTTCAACGTAGGTTTTAATTAAAATCTACATTCTTGATGCAAAAACTAAAACCCGATAAACGACTGCTGTCAAAGGCGGTTATTTATTGGGTTTGTCAATTAGAGAATCTTTCCACTGAGTCAATATATCCTGAAGACGTGCATTTCCAAAAGTCTTGTTGCGTATCTTAGACACAGAAAACAATCCTTTTTCGTCAGAAATAATCAAAATCTCTTCCGCTTTTTGACTTTCGAATGCAGACATTTCAGATGGTTGGATTTCAACTAGATTTTGTCGATGTACAAAAGTGATAAAATTTTCCGCTAGTGGTGAAATATAACTTCCTTCAGAAGTTTTAGGTGTTTTCAGAATTCCGTCTTGTAGAAAAAATAAATTTCCGTAGATCGTTCTAGCAATCCTTTTCTCCGGATTAAGCAATATCACATCGTCTAAGTCGTTTTCTTGAGCATAGATTTCTGCGTAAGTGTTCTCAGGATGATGAACATGGATACCACTAAGCAAATTCTGATTAACATTAATTTCTTTAATCAAATCTACTTCAACATCCTTCTGAATCGAAAAAATATCAGCGACTTCCTGAGCTTCTGCGTAATAAAAAATTTCAGCTTTTTGCAAAGGATTACTATCCGAATTTCTAGTGACTAGAAAGGTGATAATCCCACTCTCTAATCCCTTATCTAACACCTCTTCTTGAAACAAATTTCTAAAAAACTCCAAGGTATATGACAAAGGAATATTCATCCTCATTTTACGCATAGAAGCCATCAAATAAAAATAAGATTCTTCAGCTAGCTTCAACTCTCCAGCATGAACAAAGAAAAAAACCTTCACTGCATCCCCAAACCAAATCGCACGGTTCTGATGACTCCAGTTAGTAGAACTAAATATTATCTTCTCCAAAGTTTTACTATTAAATTAAAAAAATAATGAACGAAAAAATCGCTCATTTCAAAACTAAAATATCAAGTTTTCTGTTATGCTGCACCTAATTTGATCTGCAGATTTTCGATTAGATTTTCCCAATACAATCTGTTTTCCTCTTCGTCTCCTGGATAACAAAAATCGGTGATATTAAGAGACAAATCTTCGGTAATCTCATCTACAGTAATGGTCATCTCAAAGAAGTGCTTAGTTCCTTCATCTTCTTCCCAACGAAATCTTACAAAACTCTCAGGCTTATATCTAATTAATGTTGCTCGCTCTTCGGCACCGCCATTCCAACTAAAAAAGAAATCATCTCCTTTCTCTACTACCTCGTCGGCAAACCACTCGCCTAAACCTTCTGCACTCGCCAAATATTCGTACAATATTTCTGATTGACAATGCATTGGAAATTCGTACTGGACTTTATGTTTTGACATATTTTTTTATCTAATTGAGCCGCAATATATAAATTAATTTATAAAATCTGCAACTTAATTAAATGATTTTTTTCAACGATTAACATGACCTAATGGCTTATTCTGAAAAATAGCATTTAATTTTAAAAAAAATTAAACCATGAAAAGCCACTTTAACGAAAATGGCTATAAAATTTACCACACCGATAAGGAAATCTTCATCATATTATGAAAGTATCCGAGGAAATCATCAAGTTCGTCAAGATAACAATGATCAACCAGACATGCAATTATCTTTTGACAACTTTAGGGTAAATCTCAAATGATTTTGAAAATACTGAATCGAAAAGAGCGGATCAATTATTTCTTATTTCTACAAATCCAAAACCTCAAGAATTATTCGGCACCCTTCTTCTATTTCGCTTTTTGATATTGTCAATGGTGGTGATATTCTAAGAAACTCATTGCGGTACAATTGCCAGAAAACAATAAGGCCTTTTTCCATGCTTTTTTTGGCAACCTCCAAAGTATAATTTGGATTTTCTAATTCTACGGCCAGCATCAGACCCATTCCATTAATTCTTTTAATTTTTGGATGAACCAATAGACTTCGGAAAAGTTCTTCTTTCTCCTTGATTTCTTCCATCAATTTGCTATCCAGAACTTCTTGCAATGTTGCCAAACTCGAAGCAGCAATCAAAGGATTACCTCCAAAAGTAGTAATATGACCAAGTTTCGGTGAATGAGAAAGCGTCTCCATAATTTTTCGAGAACTCATAAAAGCACCAACAGGAACTCCTCCACCCATACCTTTTCCCATGACCAAAATATCGGGAACCATACCAAAATGTTCGAAGGAAAATAATTTTCCCGTTCTTCCGAATCCAGGCTGAATCTCATCTAAAATTAATAGGGCTCCAACTTCTTCGCAACGTTTCTTTAAACTTTTAAAATATTCCTGATTCGGAACTAAAAATCCAGCAGCACCTTGAATTGTTTCAGCAATGACACAAGCGGTCTTCTCTGTAATTTTATCAAATTCTGATTCGTCATCGAAGTTAATAAAATTGACCAAGGGCAATAACGGTCGAAACTCACGTTTGTGAAACTCATTTCCTGAAACCGATAAAGCACCATGCGTATTTCCGTGATAAGAATTCTTCATGGAAATTATCTCCTCACGACCTGTAAAACGTTTAGCAAGTTTGAGCGCGCCATCAATGGCTTCTGCTCCACTATTAACCAAATAAGTTACTTCTAGAGGTTCTGGTGTGGCTTCCGCTAAAAGCTTGCACAATTCCACTGGTTTTTCTTGAGCATATTCTCCATAAACCATCACGTGCAAATACTTTTCAGCTTGTTTTTTGATAGCAGCAACTACTTTGGGATGAGAATGCCCCAAAGTATTGGCAGAAACTCCAGCAACGAAATCCAAATATCGTCTACCATCTTTTCCGTAGATATAACTTCCTTCCGCTTTTTCTACCTCGAAACCAGCGGCAAATTTTGTTGTTTGCGCTTGATATTGAAAAAAATCTTGTTGCATAATAATTATTTTCTACTGATACAGGAACACTTTATAGTATTATTAGGGTTGTATAATTTACCTTTTCTAAACTTAAGTTTTATGGATGAAAAAAGATTGGGTGATTGAGGATGTAAAAAATCATTTTCCTTGTAAATACCGTCAAGAAATGGCAACTTTTCAGATTTGATCACCTTTAGGTTTCCGACTGTATCCGTTGACTTAATCAAAACATCCTTATCATTCAAACGAATAGTATCGTAAACTGTCCTAGTTTCAAAATACAAAAATCTCCCTTTGTTCTTCCAATTTCCATATGACCATTGCGAGTTCATACAGGCATAGCAAGTAAACAGAAATGTATGGTTTTTATTAATTACAATTCCACACTCGGTCATTCCGACATTAGCACAATTGTACTTCCCCGCAAAATCTTTCGATTGGCAAGAAAGAACGATTATCACTAATAGCGGTAGATATCTCATTCCTTCTTCACTCGTTTTGGCTTTTTGGCTTCTTCAGCAGCTTTGGCTTTTTCGATTTCGGATTGAGCGGCATTGTAAAGCGCATCGTCCGATTCGTATTTGATTTCCTCATAATTAGGCGTGTCAAGATAGACATCCTGCCATTTTTGAGGTCGGTCTTTGGTATTCCAATTAAAATCAGGGAAAAATCTATCCTTTTTAGAAATTTTGCTCATGGGATAGGTATCTGTTTGCGCCCCAACATTACATGCAATTACTTGTACTTTCTGCTCCTCGAAAAGTGCTTCAATAATTCCACATGCTGCAAGAGCAACTCCTACCCTTTCATTTTGCTTAGTTTCTTCATTGAAATCATCGGCGTAAGTAATTGCTTGAGCATTACCAATAACTTTAGCCAACTTGACTTGATTATTCTCATAATAGACCGTCATCAACTTTCCCTTCACTTGATTGAACTCATCTTTAAGATTAAGAGAATCCGCTTTACTTATCGCAAAAGCATTACCAATGACTTTCAGCGAATCAATATTTTCGTTTTTAGTATCAAAATAAGCTTCAATTTTATCTCCTGAAACTTGTTTCGCACCACTCCACGAGATTGGCTTACCAAACATATGCATCACTCCATCGGTTTCATTAAAACTTATCGAATCAGCTCTTGCCTGGATATTAGATTTGAACAATCTTGCTTTTCGAAAAGAACGCAGATAGCTTTTCTTTACATTAGTTGAATCCAACTTTTGGAACGTCAAAATAGTATCAGAAGAAAAGAAAATGGAGTCTTTTTCCAACATTTTAACCGCCAACGGTTTTTCCGTAATCATCGCAGAATCTTTTTTCTCATAGATTTCACCATATCCTCCAGAAATGTATCTATTTTCGGCAGGGTCTCTAAGTAAAACATTGCCTTTCCCTGTACCAAATCCTGTTCTTCGATTGAAGTACAAATCGTCTCCAGTTAGTATCTTTCCTTTATAATTAATTCGAGAATTTTTGTTCATATAGACCTCACCAGTATTCTGGTTGTATCTCCCCTTTTCGGTATAAACTTGATTGGCTGGATCAGCCTTATTGGTAATGGTTGTTGGCCCATTAATGGTTGCAATATTGGTGTTCTGATCTTGTAAAACGTTCTCACCAATCAATGTATACTCTTTGTTCTCCATTTTGATATTACCTGTAAGATCAATAGTCTTGCTTGCAATATTATAGGTTGCTACTTTCGCATAAGTAACGCTGTTATTGGCAAAAATAGTCCCACCTGTATCAAAATAGGCTTTGTTAGTTAACCTATCATAATAAAGTGTCTGCGTCTTGATAGTTTGTTTGGGATCTGTAAGTACAACATTTTTTCGAGCAATACCACGCTGGGGGTTTCCGTCGTATTCCATTTCATCTGCTGTAATCACCGACCCATCAGAATTTTCTAAACGAACATTACCATAAGCTTTAACAAAGTTTAGCTCTTGATAGAGCACTACTTCATCAGCACTAAGAACCGACCCTTGATGAGAAAACTTGACTGCTCCAGAAAAGAAAAGATTACCATCATATTTTTCAGGATTAACTCCACTCGTATCAGAATGGACATGGACTATCTTGTCTGTATTAGCGTTTTGCTTCGGATTGACATCTTTTTCAAAAAAAGCATCCTTCTCCACAGGTTTCTTTGGAGTCAACGAAATTTGTCCAAAAACAGGGACAGAAATAAGTAAAAAAAGAACAAAAAATTTCTTCATTAATCTTTTTTGGTACCGTAGAAATAAAGAGAATGCGAATCAATTTTCACACCAAAAGCTTCCTCAATAGAATCTTTGATGGACTGAATTCTAGGATCACAAAATTCAATAATCTCCTGAATTTCTTTATCCGAATCTTTTTTATAAATCACCAAATGATCATGTTGCTTATCAAAGTAGGACTTCTCATAAGACGAAGAAGTACTGGTTTTTTCCCCAAACTGATGCTTGCGAATCAATCCTGCATCAAGAAATATTTCAATGGTATTATAGATGGTCGCTTTGCTCACATGATACTTCTTATTAAGCATCAATAGATACAGATCATCGACATTGAAGTGATCCTCCATTTTGTAGATTTCTTCCAAAATAGTATATCTTTCAGGAGTATTCCTAAAACCTCTTTCCTGCAAATACAGTCTCAGAACTTCTTTAATCTGTGTAATGTTTCTATCAATCTCCAATTTTTCCATAATACAAATGTATCATTTTTTTGAAAAAGAATTCAGTACTTATCAATATCGAAATCAAGATGAGACTTGTTTGATTTTCTGAGTAACGATATGTTGATCCATTAGCGGTGCTGACTCCACAATAACATTATGCGAAGAAACTCCCCATGCTTTGAAATCATCACTACCAATATATTTAACAAAATTATAGAAATTAAGAATTACCTTTTCTTTAACCGTTAATAACTTGTCATTAATGTAAGTATTATCAATAATTACGTACTTCAAATCTGGTGGAACGTGGTGTGCCCTCAACGAAGGATGATTACTGTATTGAGGAATAGTACCTTCCTCCATCATATCATGTAAAACTTGGTCAAAGTAATCATTAATTCTCCTATCCACCTTGAAACCCAGTAAGAAATTCACTCGGAAAATAGTTCCTGGAAGTAATTCATCTACAGAATATCGGAAAGTATAAGGGTCTTCCTGATTCACGATATTGAGAATAAAATAGTGATCCGCCCTCTTTGGTTGTTTTCTGATGATAGAGTAAATAATTTTTGATTCGATTTCGTCCTCTCTTTTTGCACGACTGAGGTAAGCTAAATTCGTAGCATATTTAGGGATTGACTCATCTAACTTCATGTCTTTGATAACATTAAGGTATTTATCCAATTTGATAAACTTGATGAATTTATTTTTAATCAATCTTCCATTAAACCAAGCGTACATACAAATTGCAATAAAACCAGCAAGGATAACAGTAATCCAACCACCGTCCCAGAATTTGATAATATTAGCACTAAAGAAACCGATTTCAATAAAGCTATAGACTAAAAAGAAAGCCAAAATCAAAAACTTGTTGACTCTCTTCTTCACCAACCAGAAAACCAGTAGCATCGTTGTCATAAACATCGTTACCGTAATTGAAAGCCCATAAGCAGCTTCCATTTTCCCCGACTCTCTGAAGTACAAAACGATAATGATACAGAAAAACAATAATCCCCAATTAATTTTAGGAATGTACATTTGACCTTTGACACCCGAAGGATAATCAATTTTCTGATTTGGCCAAAAATTAAGTGACATTGCTTCAGAAAATATGGTAAACGAACCAGTAATCAAAGCTTGAGACGCAATAATAGCTGCTGCTGTAGCCAATATAACACCAGGTATCAGCATCCACTCTGGTAAAATTCCGAAAAATGGATTAACACCATTATCATGAACATCTTTGTAATGAGTCAATATCCAAGCTCCTTGACCTAGATAGTTAAGAATCAACATGATTTTAACAAAAACCCAGCTTGCTCTAATATTTTTAGCACCACAATGACCCAAATCCGAATACAATGCTTCCGCTCCTGTTGTACAAAGAAAAACTGCTCCCATAATAATGATCGCACTTGGAGAGTCGACAATTAATTTATAAGCATAATAAGGATTAAAAGCTTTTAGGATTTCGAAATTTCCCGATAAATGCACAAGTCCAAAACCTCCTAAAACCAAAAACCAAATCACCATTACAGGGCCAAAAAACTTTCCAATAAAGCTGGTCCCGAATTGTTGTACTACAAAAATAATGATCAAAATAAATATGGTAATCGGCACAACTGGGGTATGTTCATTATAAATCTCCAACCCCTCAATCGCAGACATCACAGTTAAAGAAGGTGTAATTACTCCATCTGCAATCAGCGCAGAAGCACCAATGATGGCAATCAGATATAACCAGCCTTTTTTTAGATTTTTGACTAAAGAAAAAAGCGCCAAAATCCCACCTTCACCCTTGTTATCCGCCCGAAGTGCGATGATAACGTACTTGATGGTTGTTTGTAAAGTAAGCGTCCAAATTATACACGAAAGTGCTCCTTCAATGTATTCATCAAATGGTAAATTGGTTCCGCTATGACGAGCATTAACAATCGCTTTCATTACATACAAGGGCGAAGTACCGATATCTCCAAACACAATTCCTAGGGAAACCAATACTCCTAAAAACGATAGCTTCTTTAAATCAAAAAGATGACCGCCATCTTTAACTCCAGACATAATATTGTGAAATTTTGAAAGTGTAAATTTAAATTTATTTTGAATCCGTCAAGATTAATTTTTGCTCAATCTTTAAAATCGAACATTAAGGGAAGTTGTCAAAGCAAAATTATCCCTTTTGTTATTGCTTTGAAAAGCATTATCAGAGTTAAGATATCTTGCTTCTGTTCGCCAAAGAAAGTGCTTAGATATCTCAAAGTCATAATTGGTAGAAAAACCAAGAACGTCAAAACCATTACCTGAGGTTGTAGAAACAATAACCTCATCTTCATCCCTGTAATACTCAGCTCGCATCGCAATTCTAGACCTTTCAGATACTCGGTAAGCTCCAATTAAAGTTGGCGCCAACCATACTTTCTGCTGACCATCCTGGGTCTCAGTAGCAATATCAAATCCAGCAATCAAAGATAGTTTTGAGGTAGGCGAATAGAGCATATAGAAATCGTGATAAGCTCGGAAAGCCTTCAAAGAATCAGGTTTATCCGTCCCTAAATAATTACTATAATTAAAGGTTAAATTCTCCTTAGGTTTATATTGAACTTGCATCCCAAAATTTGGATTTTGATAACCGTCTGGTCTTCTTACCTTTTGCCAACCATTAAGAATCATCAAGGACAAATTCCATTTTTCGTTTTTGGAACCATAAGATAATTTGGCGTCTGTTTCGTAGTAAGGAGAATTTTCTGCAGCCACACTTCTTGTCAACGTAAGATTATCCATTCCTATCGCACTTTCGAAACCAATATGAGAAGGCATAATTCCCGCATCCAACCAAAGATTGTGATTTTTTGATAATTTGACTCCTGCATTAGCTTCGTATACAAATTGTGCCCAAGTTGGTTCGCTAGACAGATTATATTCTGGGTATGTCCCTGCCATCAACCCCAAATTAACTCTCGTATTTTCAGAGGAATACTGTCCTCTTACTACAGCCAAATTGATATTTAATTCATTATGCTTCTTGTAGTTATACAAAAAACTTGGCCGCTCATGATTCTCAGGTTTAGAAAAATCATAACTATAGTAAATCTCTCCATCAAAGAGAAATTTAAAATTTTTAAGTGAATCTTGTTGGGCTCTAAGAAAAGAAAAAGCACCCACAACTATTAGAAAAAAATATTTTTTCATCATTGAACTTCTTAAAAGAATAAAAAAAATTCTACTGCAAAAAAATTAGAGACGCAAAAAGTTGCGCCTCTAGTCTATCATATTTGATAATTATGCTTGAAGATACAAAGCTTTTTTGATTTCAGCTTTTACTTTTTCTAATTTAGGGAACCATTCTGCAAAAAGAGCTGCAGAATAAGGAGCTGGTGCATCAGGAGTAGTGATTCTTTTGACAGGAGCGTCCAAGTAATCAAAAGCTTTTTGTTGAACCATATAAGTAATCTCAGAAGAAATAGAACCAAATGGCCATGCTTCTTCTAACACCACCAAACGATTGGTTTTCTTAACAGAATTAATTACGGTATCGAAATCCAAAGGACGAACGGTTCTTAAGTCGATTACCTCAACAGAGATACCTTCTTTTTCCAAATCTTCTGCTGCTTGCATTGCTAATTTCATGATTTTTCCGAAAGAAACCAATGTAACATCTTTTCCTTCTCTCTTGATATCAGCTTTACCAATTGGTAAGTAATATTCTTCTTCTGGAATCTCCATTTTATCTCCATACATTTGCTCAGATTCCATGAAAATTACAGGGTCATTATCCTGAATTGCAGATTTCAAAAGTCCTTTTGCATCATAAGGATTAGACGGAACAATTACTTTAAGACCTGGACAATTCGCATACCAACTTTCCAAAGCTTGAGAGTGTGTTGCGCCAAGCTGACCAGCAGAACCAGTAGGACCACGGAAAACAATTGGGCAACTCCATTGACCACCACTCATCTGACGAATTTTTGCAGCGTTATTAATAATCTGGTCAATTCCTACCAATGAGAAATTGAAGGTCATAAATTCTACAATCGGACGATTCCCATTCATTGCAGAACCCACTGCAATACCAGAAAAACCAAGTTCCGCAATTGGAGTATCAATAACTCTTTTTGGACCAAATTCGTCTAACATTCCTTTAGATGCCTTATAAGCACCATTGTACTCTGCTACTTCCTCACCCATCAAATAAATGGATTCGTCTTTACGCATTTCTTCACTCATTGCTTGCGCAATTACTTCTCGAAAAGTATATTCTGCCATTTTTTTATAAAATTGAAGCTACAAAAATAGGTATTTTAAAATTAATTAAAAACAAAAATGCAACCCTTTTTGAGTTGCATTTTATCATATTAAAAGTCTTTGATAACTAGTTAGATTTGTACCACGTCTGTGTTCTTCCGATTAATGAGAAACCAACATACCCTCTTACGTTAAGTTTGTCCCCATCTTTAGTAATGTTGCACTTATAAGTTTTACCTGTTTTAGGGTCAGTAATCGTACCACCACTGAACTCGTCTCCATCCTTCACCAAACCACGGATAATTTCTAAACCGATTAATGGTTTGTTTTTGCGGTCATCCTTACAATTAACGCAATTATTATTTTCGGGTTTTGTCAATAACTTAACAATTTTTCCGTTGTATTTTCCGTCAGATGTTTTCCAGATTTGTACAATTGACTTTGCCTTTCCTGTTTCGTCATCAATGGTTTTCCATTTTCCTTCTATTTGGGCAAAAGATACTGTGCTAAAAAACAATGCTACAAAAGCAAAAATAAGTTTCTTCATTTTATTACAATTTTAGAATGATAAAAATAACTAAAAAAACCGAATACCAAAATAAATTGTTATTCTAGCAATAATATACAAAGTACACACCAAAAAATTTCAAGAAATTTTACAACGTTGTAGGTTTTTGGTATTTGCTCTAAATTATTTTTGAATTTGAAGCAAATATATCTTGCTCAACTCTCCTACTCTTTGTTCAGGATTAAGAAACTTCAACGAAAGTCGAGTTACCCCAAAATTATCAGCAACGTAAACTATAGAGTAAGACCTCTTAACAGTCGGCAAGATTTCACTTTCCACCAATAAATAATCACCGGACTTCAGTTCGCTTTCGGCAACGCGTGGAGTATTTCGTTTGGTGTAGAAATCAAAATTCCAAGATTCATCACCATTCAACATATAAATTTTATCTAAATCAATTCTTTCACGATTCACCCAATGTGCAACATTAAGGCTTCCTTGATATTGTGTAAGAACAGGATAAAATTGAGTGTTTAGATAGAAATTCAAAGTGATGGAAAACAAAAGTGAAATCATCAAAAATTTTCTAAAAACGAAATTTCTTTTCAAGATGACCACGATTAAAAAGCACAACAGAATAAATGAAATAATATAAGTCAACACATTCGGAATACCAACAAAATAATAAGCTAACAATCCCATCAAAACGATACTGGCAAAGATGACTACCAACTGAATGTAATAGAAAATATTCATCTTTTTTCTTTCATTCTTTTGAAAAAGCAAGAAAATATAAGCTGCTGTAAAAATCGAAATAATCGCAATTAAGCCATTCAAATAATGAGGAAGCTTGAATTTTGACAACGAAAAAACCAGCATCACCATCCAAAACCCACCTAACGTCAAAAATTCGGTTTTAGGAACTTTTTTGAATTTAATTTTAAAAAAGAAAGCCGTTCTTTCCACCACTCCAGCATAAAACACCAATGAAAAGGGCAAAAACACCCACAACAAAGAGTGAAAAAAGAAAGAATAATCGGCATTGGTTGGTGCAAAACCGTCACCAGTCATTCGGCTAACACTCTGTCCCAAAAGAATAAACTTAATTCCATCGATGCCAAACTGATGATGATAAGCAAAAAGAATTGGTGAAATCCCTACCATAAAACTCAGCGCTACAAGGAAAAATTTAAGATTGAAAAACTTTTTCCACTCCCTTGAATAAAGCAAGTACGCCAAAATACAAAATCCAATAATCACCATCGCCATCAATCCTTTGGAAGAAAAAGCCAAAGCGGTTCCTAATCCACCTAATATTGCAGACATAGGCTTTCCCTTATTGATAAAATCCACCAATTTCCAAATCGAAAAAATGATAAACCCTGTCAATACAGCATCTGTTCTTACGTCATGAGCAGAAAGAATGATACTTTGTGCAGATAAAAAAATCAACGCTGATACGTGACCAAGATTTGGATTTTCGTATAATAAATTAGCCAATTTCCTTGTAGAATATGCTCCTAAAAAAAGCATTAAAACCGCAGGAATACGATAAGCAAATTCATTAATCCCAAACAATTTCATAGAAATGGCAGCCAACCAAAAATGCATGTGAGGCTTGTCCAAGTATGGATTTTCCCCTTTATAAATATCAAGAAAATCATTGTTAAGTACCATCTTCATCGCCATGGAAGCATGCTGTGCAGAATCGTTTTGCATCAATGGAATGAACATTCCGGCAATGTACACTACCAAAAAACCGAAATAAAATGCGTAAATTTCCTTACGATACAAGAGTTGATTCCCCATTACTGAATTTAGTTTTTGTATTTTTGCCAAAATTTTTACAAAAGTAATAAATCCCTCCTAACGAATGAGTCCAGAAAAATTTTATTCTTTGGTTATCCCAATGTACAATGAAGAAGGTAATGCAGGTATCCTAATCGACAGAATCAGAGAAGCAATGGAAGGTTTCCGATACGAGTTAATCCTTATCGACGACCACTCGTCGGACAAAACAGTTAAAGAAATCAAAGAAAAAAAAGACCCCAATGTGGTCTTGATTGAACTGAAGAAAAATTATGGACAAAGTTCGGCAATGATGGCAGGATTTGACTATGCTACAGGAGATTACATCATTACTTTGGATGGAGATCTGCAAAATGACCCGACAGATATTCCAAAAATGGTGGATATTTTGGAAGAGGAAGATTACGACCTTGTAGTTGGTAAAAGACAGAAAAGAAAGGATTCATCCATCCGAACTATCCCTTCCAGAATCGCTAATTATATCATTAGAAAATCAACAAAACTTAATATTTCCGACCAAGGTTGTGCATTGAAGGTTTTCACCAATGAGACCGCAAAAGAGCTCAATCTTTATGGCGAAAACCACCGTTTCATCAGCTTGATGGCGCACCTTAATGGTGCTAAAATTACAGAAGTTCCCGTAAAACATCACGCAAGACAATTTGGAGTATCTAAGTACGGAATGAACCGAACCTTCAAAGTAATCAATGACTTGCTTTTGGTTTTATTTAATAAAAAATATCTTCAAAAGCCCATTTACTTGTTTGGGAATTTGGGATTTTTCACCTTGACTTTGGGTGTACTAATTAATATTTATCTACTGATTGTCAAATTATTAGGAAATGATATTGGAGGAAGACCACTTTTGATTTTGGGGGTATTGCTTATCTTCATCGGAATCCAGTTTTTCACCACCGGAATTATCTTGGATATGTTGATGAAGACCTACCACGAATCGCAACAGAAAAGGCCTTTCAATATTAGAAAAATAACGTATTTTGGAGAAAATAAATTTTAAAAAACTCCTCATTAACTTCGGTAAAATCGGCATTAGCGTAGCACTTTTGTATTTGGTTTTCCGAAAAATTCCTTTTCAAGAGGTCGTCGAAGTCTTGAAAAAGACCAGCATCTTTTGGTTATTTTTAGGAGCGTTACTTTTTTTAGGTTCTCAAATCGTCTCCACCCTTCGTTTGGAATTATTTCTAAAGGCGCAGAACTTTAATCTCGCTTTCAGAAGCAATCTTGAACTGTATTTTTTAGGAATGTTCTATAATTTTTTCATTCCGGGCGGAATTGGCGGTGATGCGTACAAAATTTACCTTCTAAATAAAAAATTCGATTGGAGTGCAAAAAAACTAACTTCTTCCCTCTTCAACGACCGACTAAGCGGATTGATAGGAATCTTGGTTTTGATGGCATTTCTTTCATTTTTTCTGTTTCCAGAATACTTGATTTGGTTAATTTTAGGTTTTGTTGTTTGTTTACTTGGCGGAAGTTTTTTGATGAAAAAATTGTTTCCGACTTACAAAGACATTTTTCTCAAAGGCTTATTATTTTCTCTTCTCGTACAAGGATTGCAGGTTTTAAGTTTTGTTTGTATCCTGAAAAGTTTAGGAATCAACAGTAACGAAATCCTCTATTCCATTTTATTTTTGGCGAGTTCGGTGTTAAGTTTGGTATCATTTGCCGGAATCGGAGTTCGCGAAATGCTATTTTATCAAGTGTCGAAATTTTTCCAGTTCCAACCAGAGATATTAGTTTCCGCATCCCTTGTTTTTACGGCAATAACAGCATTTTTTTCGCTGTTTGGATTGGTATTCCAACTAAGAAAGTTAAATTTGAAAACTAAAGAACAACCATGAATTTTATAAAAAACAATCTTGCCAATATGCTTACACTGGGAAACCTTTTCTCAGGAAGCATAGGTGTTATACAATTGATTTTGGGCAATTACGAAGTAACTGCAATTTGTATCATTGTTTCCCTGATTTTGGATTTTTTTGATGGTTTCGTAGCAAGAACACTCAAAGCTAATTCTAATCTGGGGGTACAACTCGATTCATTAGCAGATATGGTCAGTTTTGGACTGCTTCCAGGTGTTGCGATGTACAAAATGTTGGAGGTTGCAACTACGTCAGGATTAGGAGAATTTTTTCCTTGGATTAAATATTTAGGACTTCTTATCACCGTTTTTTCATGTTTGCGTTTGGCTATTTTCAATATTGATGACGAACAAACATATTATTTCAAAGGATTAAATACGCCAAGTAATACCATCTTTATTTTTGGACTTTACTATGCTTTTTCAGAACAACATAGTTTTAGTTTTTTATTGGAAAATCAATCGTATTTAATCCTCTTAACTATCATTTGTTCTTGGCTTTTGGTTTCACCGATTAAGATGATTGCGATGAAATTCAAATCCATGAAATGGCAAGATAACATTCCGAAAATCGTTCTTTTAGTTGGTGGAATTGTGATTTTGGCTTTATTTAAAACCATTGGAATTCCTTTGGTGATTGTATATTACATTTTGGTGTCGATTATTTTTCAGAAACAATTGAAATAATGAATGAATGCTGTCATTCTGAATGGAGCAAAGCGAAATGAAGAATCTTCTATGATAAATAGATTCTTCGACTCCACTTCTTTTCGCTCAGAATGACAAAAAAAATTAAAAATCCGTTATGAATTTAAAACTCCATAAACCTCTTTGTGTATTTGATTTGGAAACAACAGGAATCAACGTCGGGAAAGACCGCATCGTTGAAATCTGTATCCTAAAAGTAAATCCTGATGCTTCGCGCGAAAGCAAAACTTGGATTGTTAATCCTGAAATGCCTATTCCTGCGGAAGCAAGCGCAGTACACGGAATCTATGATGAAGACGTAAAGGATGCTCCCACTTTCAAGGAAATTGCACCGAAAATTATGGAAATGATTTCGGGAAGCGATTTGGGTGGATTTAATTCTAACCGATTTGATGTTCCTCTTTTGGCGGAAGAACTTTTGAGAGCCGAAATTGATTTTGACCTTTCAAAATTCCGTTTGGTTGATGCACAAACAATTTATCACAAAAAAGAACCTCGAAATCTGACCGCAGCTTACAAATTCTATTGTGAAAAAGATTTGGAAAACGCCCATTCTGCTGAAGCAGATGTGATGGCCACTTTTGAAGTGCTGGATGCACAAGTTGGCAAATACGAAGACCTTCCAAATGATATCGCGGGACTAAGCGAATTTTCTTTCCACAACAAATTTGCAGATTTGGCTGGATTTATCGCTTTTGACGAAAATGGAAACGAAATTTTCTCGTTTGGGAAATACAAAGGTCAAAAAGTGAAAGACGTTTTCCAAAAAGATTTGGGTTATTACGGATGGATTCAGAATGCTGATTTCCCTTTGTACACGAAAAAAGTCCTCACAGCAATCCAACTGAGAAGTAGATTCTGATTCAACAATGAAACCTTCAATCGCTACAATACTATTACTCGTAATAGCTAATATTTTTATGGTTTTTGCGTGGTATGGCCATCTGAAATTTAAGCAAAATGAGACTTTCAGTAATCTTGGACTTTTTGCGATCATTGCTATCAGTTGGGGAATCGCTTTTTTCGAATATTGTTTCCAAGTTCCCGCCAACCGAATCGGTTATCAAGAAAATGGCGGACCTTTTAATCTGTGGCAACTCAAAGTTCTGCAAGAAGTGATTACTTTGGTGGTGTTCACGCTTTTCACTGTTTTGGTCTTCAAAAATGAAACCTTTCGGCTCAATCATCTTATAGGTTTTGTATTTCTGATTTTAGCTGTATATTTCATTTTCAAAAAATAATAATGGCTGACCTTATCCGAATCAAATATTATCAAAACGCTATTGAAGCTAATCGAGATAAGCAACTTTTAGCCGAAAACGGTATCGAAGCTTGGATTGCGAACGAGCAAACAATACAATCAGATTGGTTACTTTCTCAAGCAATTGGCGGAATACAGCTTCAGGTTTTTGAAGATGATGTCGATGAAGCAAAATCTATTTTGGAAGAATTCAAAGAAGATAATTCCTATGAATTAGAGGTAGAACACACCATCAGCAATCCTGATTTTGATTTTACTTGCCCAAAATGTGGCTCCAATCATCTTTATCAGGATGAAAAACCGGGCGGCCTTTTTGGAGTTAGCCTATTGCTTTTTATGATTCCGATCAAAGTTCCCAGCCAAACTTATCACTGCTACTATTGCGGAAATGAGTTTAAAAGATGAGGGGTGATGGAAGATGGAATATAGATGAACTCGAAACTTTGAACAATTAACTCAAAGCCAGAAACCAAAAACCCGTAACTCTTAACCAGCAACTCTCCAACCGAATTGTTACGAATAAATCATTACATTTGCTTTTAACTTTTTAAAAAAAGTCGTTTATGAATCAACTTTTCAGAAGGAAACCACTTAACACGACAATCTCACAAGGAGGTGATGGCGAACCGCATTCGTTACACAAAGTACTTACGGTAAAGGACCTTACCTTTTTTGGAATCGCTGCTATTATTGGCGGTGGAATTTTCAGTGCGATTGGGAATGCTTGTTTCAGCGGAGGTCCGGGTGTTATTTTCTTGTATGCTATTTGTGCTGTTGCCTGCGGGTTTACTGCGATGTGCTACGCAGAATTTGCATCAAGAGTTCCCGTTTCTGGGAGTGCATACACCTACGCTTATGTTTCTTTCGGTGAAGTATTTGCCTGGATTATTGGCTGGGCATTGATTATGGAATACTCCATCGGAAACATCTATATCGCATTTTCATGGAGTGGTTATTTCACCAATCTTTTGGAAGCAGTTGGAATCCATTTACCAGAATGGTTGACCATTAATTACAAATCAGCATTTCACGCATTTGAAGATTCCAAAGCTGGAGAAGGTCTCAATGCATGGAATACTGCACCAATGATTGGCGGTTTGCGAATTATTTTTGACTTGCCTGCTTTATTAATCAATGTGATAATTACCTATTTGGTTTATCGTGGCACTAAAGAATCCAAGAACATTAGTAACTTAATGGTTTACATTAAATTAGCCGTTATTTTACTCGTTATTATTGTGGGTTGCATGTATGTGGATATTGATAATTGGACTCCTTTTCTTCCTAATGGTTTTGGAGGAGTAATGGCTGGAGTTTCTGCTGTATTCTATGCTTATATTGGTTTCGACGCCGTTTCAACTTTAGCTGAAGAAGCTAAAAATCCACAAAAAGATTTACCAAGAGGAATGATTTATTCCTTAGTGATTTGTACGATTGTGTATATCATTTTAGCTTTGGTTTTAACAGGAATGGTTTCTTACAAAGAATTAGGAGTTACGGATCCACTGGCAGAAATTTTCGCATTAAAAGGTGTAAAATGGATGCTATTTATCGTATCTATTTCTGCTGTTGTAGCCATGACCAGTGTTCTACTTGTTTTCCAAATGGGGCAACCAAGAATTTGGATGACGATGAGTCGTGATGGTCTGATGCCTAAAAAACTTTCTGAAATTCACCCTAAGTACAAAACTCCGGGATTTGCAACCATTCTTACGGGAATTGTAGTTGGACTTCCTATCTTCTTCACGGACGAAAATTTGATTCTGGATTTTACTTCAATTGGGACATTGTTTGCCTTTGTTTTGGTTTGCGGAGGCGTTCTGATGTTATCTCCGCAAAGCGAGGAAGAAATGCTGGAAAGAAAGGGCAAATTCAAAATCCCATACATCAATTCAAAATATATCGTTCCGATTCTTTTTGTTGCGACAGTTGTTTTGGTGCATTACTTGTTCCCGAACTACTTTTCGGATATGTTTGCTGATGTGGTGACGCATATTCCTATCATCTCGTTCTTCTTAGTTTGTGCTGTAATTTCGGTTCTTGCTTTTATGAAAAACCTATCGCTAATCCCGATTTTAGGATTGGTTTCATGCTGTTATCTTTTAACCGGAATGAGCACCGAAAACTGGACTTGGTTCGGAATTTGGTTGGTTTTAGGATTAATATTCTATTTCAGCTATGGTAAAAAACACAGTAAACTTCGAAAGGAAGCCGAAAGCGATTTCTAAAATGAGAATTTTGCCGATTCTCTTATTTCTGCTTTTGTTGGCCAATTGCAAAAAAGAAACCTCACATAAAGTCGAAACTGAAAAAACCGAAACAGAACAAATCTCAAAGATTCCGTTTTCGGATTTCAAAAAACAACTTGCAGAAAAATCAAAAACAGAAAAGTCGAAGTATTTTTTCAGTTATATCAACAAAGATGTCCCTTATTATTGGACTGGGACACCGTGGTCATTTGGTGGGACAACAAAAGAGCCCCAAAAAGGAAGTATTGCTTGTGGATATTTCGTAACCCATGTTTTGAAGGATTATGGGTTCGACCTTAATACCTCATATCTCGCACAACAAGCTTCTTCGGTGATGATCAAGAAACTGTGTACCGATATTCATTACTTTTCTTCGGTGAAGGATTTGGAAAAATATCTTTTGTCAAAGGATAAAAATCAGGTCTATATTGTTGGTTTGGATTTTCACACCGGATTTGTTACAAGAGAAAACAAGGATACCTATTTCATCCACTCCAATTACATCCAAAACGAAGGGGTAAAAAAGGAAAAAACCTCTGAATCTCCAGCTTTAAATGCGTCTAAAAGCTTTATGATTGGGAATTTGAGGTATTGACTTGCTCTCTCGTAGATTGATCAGATTTTTTTGGTTAAAACCTTAGTCCATCACAAAAGGGACAATTTTCAAACTATCTTTAATGGAGTTACAAATTTCATAAGTATCTGCAATAAAATCCACTTCTGGTTTTGAATTATGCAGGCCAGAGTATCCAATTATTTTTGGTTTTTCATCCTTTAATTTAAACTCAATTGCTAACAATCTAATTCCATAAGGATTAGAATATTTTTCTTCAGACTGAAAATCTACTTCTGCCTTAATAGTGTCTAATTTCCTTCTTAAAATCTCATTCTCAATCTTTAAAATCTTTGCTTTAGGAACCTTAAATTTAAAATAAGTTAATTTATAATCAGGATATCCACTTCCATAGCTACCAGTTCCATTACTGAGATCATAGTGGACACCGTTGCAAAATACCTTTGTATATTCCATTTCTTTATTAGAACAAGATTGTAAAATTAGCGCAAATACTATCAAAAGATATCCTTTCATCAAAAAAGTAAAAAACTTGTTAAGTAAAAATTTCACATATAAACCTACAAAAAAATCCGCTAAAAATTAGCGGATTAATGATTCAGAAATTAATTCTGTATTTCGTTGATATGTCTAAAATTCAATTAGAAAAAAATTTAATTATTCTTACTAGAAAGATATCCATTTACAAAAAGCTTTCTAATCATACGTTTTGCAACGTCATCTACTGCCAAAGTAGTTGTAAATCTGCTTCCGTTTTTTTGTGCCATCGGAATTTCTTTATTATCGTTGGTATAGATTTTCATCCCTGTTTGCTCATTGGTTAAATCACTTTCGGAACATGGAAGTTTACCAACAAGAGCTCTATTAACATCAAAAACCTTATACTCCAAAAATTTATTCATTGGATTTTTACTTTTGAAAGTTGTTGCTGAAGCATCTACACTAACTCTTGTTATGTAACCTATGATTTCTCTTCCTCCATTATACAAAATTTCTCCCTGCGAATTAATATCAATAGCAATAGCATCTTCTTTTTCTGCTTGAGCCTTTTGAGCAGCGATTCCACCTTCTCTCGCTTGCGAGAAAGAGCGATCTTCCGTTTGGAAAAACTCATCAATTTTGGCTTTATCAAAACCATCTTTTGTCATAATTCCATTGGCCATAGCAGTCTGAACAATAAATTTGCCCATACCCAAAGAAGTACCTTTACTTTCAACTTCTTTTACAATACCATTAGGTCCTGTAAACTCTACCCAACCTTTGTCTGTCTGTGTACCATTTGTCCTACCGTTAATAATCGTTGCAGAAAACTGCAACTCACCATTAAGGTCATTGAATTTGTACAATCTACCCTTATCATCAACTTTAGCAACTACTTTTTCATCCAAAAGCAAATCTCCTTTCTTGATTTTGATTTCTTGGGCGAACACGGAAATACCTGCGAACATTACCATCACAAGCGCTGATTTCAATTTCATCATTTTATTTTTTTAAATTATTTTCTGAATGGTTTTTGAAGAAAATCAATGGTTAAAAAACCAGAATTTCCACAGCCTGTGTAGCAACTCTTATACCATACATCTAAGAAAAAAGCTGGAATTTATCAGCTAATAGGAAAAATCCGCTAAAAAAT